>JBAYNC010000040.1:0-8606 GCA_041679025.1 Patescibacteria group bacterium | reverse complement strand
ATAGCAATGTTGTTCTGGCCATAATAAAATCACCTCCTTTCTAGATAGGTGATTTTATTATACACCAAGGGCTTCGCCTTTAAACGCACTCGCCAGCTAAAGCTGGCGGTTTATCTGATTAATTAAAAGGCCCCTCAAAACGGGGCCTTTTTTTTGAGTTTAATAAATGCTATAATTATCTTAACAAAACTAATATGATTACAATTCCTAAAAAGATTAGCCAGAAATTTTATAAGATTAATCAGGGTATTAAAGGCAATGCTGGGTGTTTTTCGTATTTAGAAGACATCAAAAAATCTCAGTTTTATTCTCCAAAAGAAATTAAGGCTTTGCAATGGCAAAAGCTAAAGAAACTATTGTTTGCGGCAGAAAGAAATTGTCCTTATTATACGAATTTATTTAAGCAAAATAATATTAAAGTTTCCAATATTAATACTTATGAAGATTTTATTAAGATTCCGCTTTTAGATAAGAATGATGTCAGAAATAATTTAGATGATTTAATATCCAAAGAGTTTAAAAAAGAAGATCTCATTTTAAATCATAGCAGTGGTTCAACTGGGCAACCATTAGCTTTCTATCAAACTAAAGATTTTAAAATTAAAGCCAAGGCGCACCAGTTAAGAAATTACGAGTGGTGTGGTTATGAAATCGGTGATAAATTTGCTCTTTTGTGGGGGTCGGAACTTTATTTTAAATCTCGTGACTTACTAGATAAACTAGACAACGTGTTATTAAACCGAATTGAGCTCAATACTTTTAGATTAACTGAGGAAAGCTTAAGGAGATATGCCTTGCAATTGTCAAAGTTTTCGCCCAAACTGATCAGTACTTATGTTTCCTCAATTTATTTAATTGGTAGAGTAATTGAAAAACATAATTTACCAAAAATTAAAGTTGGTGCCATTCAAACTACGTCTGAGCCCGTATCCGATTTTTATCGTAGTTTTATTAAAGATCATTTCGGAGTCGATGTTTATGATAAGTATGGCTCCAGGGAGACTAATGTTATTGGTCATGAATGCATTCGGCACGACGGCCTACATATTAATTCGGAGAATACTTTTGTGGAATTTTTACGTGACGGTCAACCAGTGGGCGAAGGCGAAATCGGAGAAATAGTAGTGACGAATTTAAATAATCATGGCATGCCTCTAATCCGTTACCGCATGCACGATTTGGGTAGATCATTACCGGACTGCGATTGTGGCTTAGGCTTACCAAAAATGTCTAATGTGGTTGGCAGAAAAAGCGATATGATAGTTACTACTGATGGGGGGTTTGTTGATTCTTATCTTTTTTCTTATATTCTAATGAGATTCAAGGCCATTGACATGTTCCAAGTTGTTCAAGATAAAATTAATCAAATTAAAGTAATATTAAAATTAAATAGCAATATAGATAATAATTTTGAAACTGAGGTTGCTCAACTAATTCATAAATTTGCTGATCAAAATTTTGATATTATCTTTGTTTATGTAGACGAAATACCAACGGCTAATTCTGGCAAACATCGCCTAACAATTTCTAACGTCGACTATAAATGGTAATTTAAAAACCCCGGACAAACCGGGGTTTTTAAATAATGGGATCTTAGGATAGTTTATTTTATAGTGATTCTGAGATTGTTACCGATTCTAGTTTTTTTCTAAATGATCCAAAGTAGCAGAAAATAGCCGTAATAATGATTGGCAATAAAGCGCCAAAAGATGAGATGCTTGGAATTTTATATATAGAACCATAAATAAATAAGGGTACGCCAATCGCCATGCCAATCAATATTCCCCAGAAAGTTGGTTTCTCTTGAAGGCGACTCCAGAATAAGGCTAAGATAGTAGGAATTATTAAAGCGGATCTAAATGCTCCAATAAGTAATTGCAAATATAATATTTGAATATTTGGAACTAAGGCAATCGACATTGCTATTACAATAATAACAACCATCGTCCACCGCGCGATTTTAATAATTTTTTTATCTCTTTTTTCTCCGTCAAGTTTTTCGAACTTATCCTTTTTAAAGATCTTATATAAATCAATTGATCCCAAAGATCCGGCCGCTGATAGGGCGGCACTTCCAGAGGCCACTAAAGCTGCTAGGACCATCATGATGAATACGATTAGTCCGGTTCTAGGTAGGAAGTTTTGAATTACGGAAAAACCAGCTAATTGAGATTGAGAAACAATTATTCCCAAGCTTTTATTGGCAGCAATAAGACCTAAAGACCCTAGCGCCAACGGAATCAAAACAAATATTAGACTGCCAATCAGAAATGATTTTTTAACAGATTGAGATTTTATAGAGAAGGCTCTTTGCCATTGTTGTTGGTCCACAACGATTCCAGAAAAAAGAGAAATGGTGATTGGCAGACCGAATGTCCACATGATTTTTGGGTCAAAGATGTTAGTGAATTTTCCACTAATACCACCAAGGCCCGGGCTAATGGCCAACCATCCACCAATTTTAGAAAATATTATTGGAATAATAACAAAGACTATAGAGCTGATCATTAAAGCCTTAATTACATCGGTTAATAGTGACGACTTCATACCCTTTAACAAGCTAATAGACAATATGACTGCGCCTAGTAGTAATATTAGAATTTGTTTAGAGATACCGGTTGTTAAGTTTAATACCAATAGCGCTCCCGTTAACTGGACGATAACGGCGTAAATTTGAATTATAAATATGGAAGCTAAAAAAACTATTTGCAATCTTTGACCGAATTTTTTATTAATATATTCTGGTAAAGTATAACCTTCACTAAAAATAGCTTTCATTTTTACCGCTAAAAAAGAAAATAGAACTAGGGCTAGGGCGTTGGGCAATGTGAACCAAAATAATCCAGCAATACCTTGCTCATAGGCTTTTTGCGATGCCACGAATAAAGCCGGTGCCCAGATCCAGGCTACGGCCACCGATAGGGTGCCCAGAAGTAGGCCAACATTTCGATTGGATGTTAAAAAAGAACTAGCGGAATTCTTTTGTTTTTTTGTCCAAAATAAAATTCCAACAAAGGCAATAATCCATAGGAGCAGGATTAAAAAGATTCCCTCAGTTTGTGTGAGCATAGCTTATTAAATTAATTATTATTACTGTAATTATATAATTATTGTTAAAAAAAGTAAAACTTTGATTAATATCGCATGTATTGACTTTTTTACCAATATATGATTAAATAGATCATTAGATTAGATTGTATTAATTTTATTGTATAACCGTTCATTAAAAATTTATTAGTCATGAAACAAACACTGTTATTTACAAAAGTAGCTAAGAATTGTCCTCGGGACGAAGAAAGCTTCAATGCGCAGATTTTGATCAGGGCTGGTTTTATAGATAAAGTTTCCGCCGGTATTTACACCTATTTGCCATTAGGTCTAAGGGTTATCAATAAAATTATTGATATTATTAGAATTGAAATGGATGAAATTGGTGGCCAGGAAATATTGATGCCAGCTTTAACGCCAAAAGATCTTTGGCAAAAAACCGAACGTTGGGATAATTTTGATGTATTATTTAAAATACTAGGTCAAGACAACAAAGATTACGCCCTTGGTGCAACCCATGAAGAGGTTGTTACGCCACTCATGAAGAAGAGCATTCTGTCTCATAGAGATTTACCTTTTTCTGTTTATCAAATTCAAACTAAGTTTAGAAATGAAAAGAGAGCTAAGGCCGGTTTAATCAGGGGAAGAGAGTTTTTGATGAAAGATCTGTATTCATTTCATTCCTCGCAAGAAAGTTTGGATTCTTATTATGAAGAAGTAATTGCGGCTTACCGAAGAATATTTGTTAAATTAGAGATTAGTGATATAACTTATTTAACTTATGCTTCGGGCGGAGCTTTTTCTAAGTATTCTCATGAGTTTCAGACAGTTAATTCAAACGGCGAAGACCTTATTTACATTTGTAAACAATGTTCTGTAGCCGTTAACAAGGAGATTATTGCTGATCAGAGTTTTTGCCCAATTTGTGGTTCAAATGATTTAACACAAAGAGAGGCAATTGAAGTAGGAAACATCTTTAAATTAGGAACAAGGTTCTCGGATGCTTTTGATTTATGTTATCATAATCATGAAAATGATAATCAAAAAGTTATTATGGGATGTTATGGTATGGGGCCAAGTCGAATAATGGGAACAATTGTGGAAATTTTCCACGATGATGAAGGTATTATTTGGCCAGAAGCAATTGCTCCATTTAAAGTCCACTTATTATCACTTGGCAGAAACGACAAAGCTGATTTAATTTATAAGATTCTGAGACATAACAAAGTAGAAGTTTTGTACGATGATAGAGATGTTTCACCTGGCAATAAGTTTGCTGAATCAGATTTAATTGGTTGTCCTTATCGCTTAATTATCGGTAAAAATTTTATTGATGAACAATCAATGGAATTATTAGATAGAAAGACCAAACAATCGAAAACTTTATCATTAACTAATATTTTGAAAATTCTTGGTTAAGATGTTGAATTCTAAAAGGAGCTAATAATAATTAGCTCCTTTTTTAATTTGATGATTATTTTAATAATTTGCCGGCCTTTGTTAACGCCATTTTTTATGTTAAAATAATTATAAATTAATATACTTATGATTTATACTAGAGATTTTTCAAGTATTTCTATAAAAGATAGCGCTATTGTTGGAGGAAAAGGCGCTTCTCTTGGAGAAATGTTTAATTCTGGAATACCAGTGCCGGATGGATTTGTGGTTTCCGCAAAAACTTTCGAAGACTTTCTTCGTCGCATGAGCTTGGTGCAAGAAATTGATGCAATCTATAAAAAAATTAATCATAGAATGATATCGTCCGTAGAGTCGGCGTCAGAAAAAATTCAAGGATTAATTAAGAGAGCTACGGTGCCAAATGATATTATAATGGAGATTATTACTCGTCTTGAAATACTCGGTGATGAGTTTGTCGCAGTTCGTTCGTCAGCAACAGCTGAAGACGGCAAGGACCATGCTTGGGCGGGGCAACTTGATTCATATCTTAATGTTTGTCGATCTGATGTTATTAAAAAAGTACAAGACTGTTGGGCATCTTTGTTTACTCCACGGGCTATCTTTTATCGTTTTGAAGAAGGGCTTAGCGACACCATGATTTCAGTCGCGGTGATTGTGCAAAAGATGATTAATTCTGAAAAATCTGGAATTGCCTTTTCGGTCCATCCAATCACCGAAGACCAAAATCAGATTATTATTGAGGCCGGGCTTGGTCTTGGGGAAGCAATTGTTTCCGGAATAATAACTCCCGATAGTTACGTAACAGAGAAGGGGTCGCACAAAATAATTGATATTAATATCCCAGGCCAGATTCAAGTGCTATCGTCGGATCAAATTTTTAAGCTCGCAGATATTGTCTTGACTATTGAAAATCATTATGGATTTCCTTGTGATATAGAATGGGCATACAAGAATGGTAGATTTTTTATTATTCAATCAAGGCCAATTACCACTTTAAGGAATAATATAATCACTGAACCTGATCCCAAAAATAAATTTGTAAAACTATGGGAAGCCAAATACGACGTTGCATTTACGGAAATTTGCGCCTCAATCCATGACAAGATGTCTCCCTATAAAAATATTATAGAATCGAGTCCGAATAATCTTATTTATTTTGGTAATACTGACGGCATGACAGCTTATTGCATGCCGCTTGAATCAGATGAGAGCTCAGAAATTGGCTACAAGGCACACACAGAAGAAGGGTTTGTTAATCAATACTGTAGTGAAGCTTTCGCGCTTATAGACGAAAATAAGAAACTAATAAAAGATGCGGGGTTATTAAATTTTGCTAAGTTATCAAATTCGGAAGTTGCTGATTTTTATAACAAGTATTTATTATTGTCAGAAAAATCGATCGCCTACTATAAGTTATGTAATGATGAATTTCAGGAAAAAATTGCTGATGAAATTAGGGACTGGTTTATTTTTAATGGAGTTGATAGCAACCAAGCCCAGGAATATCTTTCAATACTTACTTCCGAGGAGAGAATCAATTTTCTTGACCTATTTAATCTCGAATTACTTAAAATAGCTAAAATTAATGATAAAAAACAGGCCAGGATTATTGCTCAAAATGTTTCCAGGAATTATGGTTGGCTTGGCACATTCGAGGCTGGTAATTTTTGGGACGCAGAACAAATCATGTCTCAAGCATTAATTATCCAAATAGTGCCGGAAGATAAAAAGGAAAGAAAGGATAAATTATTATCTGAATTAAGATTACGATACGATATTCCGCAGCGATTTATACGATGGGGTAGGCAAATGGCTGATTTGGCGAATCTTAAAATTGAATTAAGAATTATTTGGGCTTTTAGGGACTATTATATAGGAAATTTTAAACAAGAAATAATGAATCGCTTAAACGTTTCTGGGGATGTTTTTTATTTTTTAAGATCTAAAGAAATATTAAATGGTCTTCTTAATGATGAATTAGATGTCGCAGATCAAGAAATCGAGAATCGCAAAAAAGCTTTTGGATTCTTTATTTTTAATGGCGAAAAGTCTTTTTGTTCCGGCGATCTAGCTATTAAAAAGATGGGTAATTGTGTCGAATTACCAAAGGCATATAACGGCCAAATAAAAGGGCGGGTTGCCATGCGTGGTAAAGTTAAGGGAATAGCAAAAATAATCTCCCCTTTTAATAAATTAAAAGATGAATTAAATAAAATAAAAAAGGGGGATATATTAATTACTTGCATGACCAGACCACAGATGATCCCAGCCATGTATTTAGCCAGCGCTTTTGTTACAGACGAAGGCGGCGTAACTTGCCACGCTGCAATTATAGCCCGCGAGATGAGGAAGCCTTGCATCGTAGCAACACATAACGCCACAAAAATTATAAAAGATGGCGATTTAATAGAGGTCGACGCCGACAATGGCTTCGTTAATATAATTAAAAATTTTAATGATTAACAAGACCAATTTTTTAGGGCGGCGCATCGTCACTGCCATCATTTTTTACATAATCACAACCTTTTTAATCTCCAAATATATACCTATAAGTTCAGAAAGCAGTCTCTCCAAGCGAGCATTGACAAAAATATACCATTGTGTTATATTTTTTGATAGTTAATCTTAAATATTGAACTTTTAAAACTAAAATAGAATAGAAATGAAAAAAATTATCGGGTTTATTCCCACGCCAACCCAGAATTTTGGTTTTGGCATACCAATTTACGGCGACCATGATAATGAGCTTTATTTTCACAAGCTTGATAAGGAGTCTAAGATAATAATTGATTTTGAACATTTTGAGGGGAGGCCAATCCAAATGATTTATTTGCCAGAACAGTTTCATGAAGTGTTAAGTATTGGCTCTCAAGCCATATTTGTTATTAGTGGAAAGAATGAAATTTTTGTTGGTAATCGCGATGATTTAAAACCATACTATAAGGCAATTATTAGTAAAGCCGGCGAACACTTCATCAAAGAACTAAAATCTATGTTGAAAATATAAGCGAGTCTCATCTCTTAAAAATTACCATTACAGAACTATGCATAATTGTATGGTTCTTTTTTTATGGCGATAAGATTTCGAATGAGGAGCGTTTAATTAAGATAATAAGGAGGCCAAAAGGCTCTCTTTTACTAGACTATATTTTTAGACTAACGAATATGATATAATTGAATTATATTAAATAAATAGATAATCGCTAATAAATTATAAAAAAAATTATGAAAAACAAGCTGATAAAAATCTTGGCTGGGGCTGCTTACCTGGCCATGGTCGTAGTAAATTTTATGGCAAATTATTTGCCAATTAACAATCGCTCTACTGGCGAAATCTCAAGTGCTTATCCTAACCTATTTGCACCTGCTGGTCTGACCTTTTCCATTTGGGGTTTAATTTATCTCCTGTTAGCCGGATATGTTTTGTATCAATTTATAAATAGTAGTCAAGAAAAAGATCAGCTTTTCAATAAAATAAATCCTTTTTTCATTATCACTTCGCTCGCTAATATCTCTTGGATATTTGCCTGGCATTACAATTATATCAGTCTTTCAGTTCTTATTATGGCGATACTCTTACTCCTCCTGATTAAAATCGCCGATATTATTCGTGCCCAAAAATTTTCTCACTGGGAAAAAGTCCTTATCAAAATACCTTTCAGTATTTATTTTGGTTGGATCACCGTGGCCGCGATTGCTAATATCACAGTGTTTTTAGTAAGTATTAATTGGGACGGCTTTGGCGTCAATGATTTTATTTGGACTAGCGTTATCTTGTCTGTCGGGGCATTAATTGGCATCTTACGGATGAACAGAGATAAAAATATAGCTTATGGCTTAGTACTCGTCTGGGCTTATCTCGGCATATTATTAAAACATCTGTCTGCCACTGGTTTCAACGGGGAATATCCGATTATCATCGCCACAGTAATTCTATGTCTAGCCTTATTCTTATTTTTCATCGGAAGAATTATTTATAGTAATAAATAAAGAATATGTTTATAAAAATTTACCTTATCGCTCTACCGGTATTTTTAATTATTGATCTAATCTGGCTTAATCTAATAGCTAAGGGCTTTTATTCTCGACAAATTGGTTTTTTAATGAAATCTGATATCAACTGGATTGCGGCAATAATT
>JBAYNC010000039.1:0-8674 GCA_041679025.1 Patescibacteria group bacterium | reverse complement strand
TCCGTCATAATTATTGAATTGGAATAATCTCTTTCGGATTATCAGAATAAGCCTTAAAACTTAGACATTGATGACCAGCCAAATGGCGCTTGTTTTCTTCCAAATACTGATAAGCAGCGTCCTGACTATTTTTAGTATCCGTCTTAAAATCAGCACAAATCTTGTAATTAACATCCACCCCCGGTTGATATTCAAACATGACACGAGTGCTAGGGTCAACTAAACTATCAGCCGCAATCGACTCTTGTTTTAATTCTTCTAAGCTGGAAGGTAATTTATCATTAGTGGAATAATAGGTATTGATAACACTCTCAATATTATAGAAATTATTAATAATCTTTTCATCGACTCGACGATTGCGAGCTTCAATTGGAGACTCAACGATAAACAAAGCAGAGATGAAAACAATTAGAGCCACTGCCAAGGAAGACCAAAAATAGATTTTCAAAACTCGGTCTTTCTTCCCTAAAATTTCCGGGCGTCTGATATCGTAAAGATAAAAGCTGAAAACTACCGCCGCGATTCCAATTACCGTCAACATCTTTAATAAAAATTTGCTAGTCCATTCACCATTCAAGAAATTATTAAGAGTAACAATCAGAAAAACAATAATGACAATAGCCGAAACCAATAAAATAAAATAAGTTAACCAACGACGAATGCCAGAATCCTTATCCATTTTTCCGGTAAATAGATTGCGATAAATCAAATTAGAAACAACATGAAAAATCGGAGTGGCGATTAAAATAGCCGAAATAGCAAATTTTAATATCTCTGAAGAAAAATCAGTTCCATATTGACCGAAGATATCCGGTAGGTTTTGGTTGATAAGCTGAAAGATAATCTGACCAGTGGCAATAGCCATGAAAATTAAAGCCACTAAAGCTAAGAGATAATAGAAGGCAAACTTAGGCGAATTGATTTTGGAAGTCATATAATTAATATTAACTATAAATTAAAACTCGGCGTTTTTTGGAGTTCGAGGAAATGGAATTACATCCCTGATATTAGCCATACCACTTAAGTACATAATAGCTCTTTCAAATCCTAAACCAAAACCAGCATGCTTAGTTCCGCCATATTTTCTCAAATCTAAATACCAAGCATAATCATCAGAATTAAGATTAAACTCCTTTAAACGAGAAACTAGGAGGTCTAGACGCTCCTCTCTTTGACTACCACCAATAATCTCACCAATACCTGGTACCAATAAATCGACAGCAGCGACAGTCTTGCCATCGTCATTTAAGCGCATATAAAAAGCCTTAATGTCTTTTGGATAATCAGTTAAAAATATTGGGCCTTTGATAATCTGTTCGGTTAAATATCGCTCATGTTCAGTTTGCAAATCAATTCCCCATTTAACTGGATACTCAAATTTTTGTCCTGATTTCTCTAAAATTTCAATCGCTTCAGTATAAGTCATCCGCTTGAAATCAGCGGTTAATAAATTATTTAAACGATCCAACAAGGTGGGATCAATAAATTTATTAAAAAATTCCATTTCCTCCGGTAACTCTTTTAGAACATAAGAAATAATATATTTTAACATCTCTTCGGCCAATTGCATGTCATCATTTAAATCCGCAAAAAATATTTCCGGCTCTAACATCCAAAATTCACAAGCATGCCTGGTAGTATTAGAATTCTCAGCTCTAAATGTTGGGCCAAAAGTATAGACATTTTTGAATGCTAAGGCCATCGCTTCAGCATTAAGCTGGCCACTGACAGTTAGCCCGGCCTTCTTGCCAAAAAAATCTTCTTGATAATCAATCTCACCCTTTTCATCTTTAGGCGGATTTTTTAAATCCAAAGTGGTAACATTAAACATCTCACCGGCACCCTCACAATCAGAAGTGGTAATAACTGGGGAGTGGACATAAACAAAACCTTTTTCTTGAAAAAATTTATGAATAGCAAAACTCAAAACAGATCTCAATCTAAAGACTGCCGAAAAAGTATTACTTCGAGGTCGAAGATGAGCAATAGTTCGTAAAAATTCAAAACCATGTTTCTTTTTTTGGAGCGGATAATCAGCCTCGGATAAAGCTAAGACATTAATACTTGAGGCTTTAAGCTCAAATGGTTGGCCGGCAGCCGGAGATTCAACTAAAGTACCCACTATCTCTAAAGCCGAACCAATAGTAGTCTTTTCAATTTCAGCAAAATTAGCCAATTGATTATCAAATACAACTTGGATTCCTTTAAAAAAAGTACCATCATTAAGCTCAATAAAGCCAAAATCCTTAGAGGAACGGACGGTCCGCACCCAACCAACAACATTAACTTCGGAATTTAAATAGTCAGAATAATGACGGTGGAGCTCTTTAATGTTCACAATACCCATATAATTTAAATTAGGCACAAAATAGGCCATTTTTATGGTCTTTTTGACACTCAATACTATTAATAAATACCTCTTAATTCTAGCCTATTTTTTTACTTTTATCAAGAATTTGACAGGATTTAATCAAAATGATAGGTTAATGGTAATAAACTAAAGTTGGAGGAAATAAAATGTTATTTAAAATTGTAATTGTCATTGTGGTCGGAATCATCGGTGGTATTTTTATCCCCCGCTGTATCAACAGATATTTAAGATACAAGGCGGGAACGGGTAAAAAAGTGGATTACTTCAGTTCCGATAAATGTAGTAAGTCCTGGGCCGTAATACAGGCCATGAATAAGCACTGCATAAACTACAAACATGCCCGCGTTGTACAAAGACAGTATAACAGAGAGCAGGAAGTACATATCTACGAAATCGAATACTGGCCACAACCAACAAAAGTATAAAACAAAAAAAGACTGCTAAGAAAGTAGTCTTTTTAATTTTCCTAATTCTTAAGATAGAAATTGAGTAGATTTTTAACTAAACTATTAACCTTATCAAAAACTTTAGACTCAGCTCGCAGATTAACCAAGTCATTAAGAGAATGAGACAAAACTAAACGAAGCATTTTGATATTATTTTCAGTCACTAGTTCTAAGTCAGATTCAGCACGAGAACAATCAGCACAGAATACTCCACCGCGCATAACGCTAAAATGATTAACCTCGGGCTCTAAACGTTTTTTACACCCCAGGCAATGATATAATTCTGGTTGATAACCAAGAGTGGCCAAAAATTTTAAAGACCAGGCCGACAAAAGCCAATCAGCTCGATCTGGTCTCTCGTCTAATATTTTCAAAAACTCTAATAATAAATTAAAAAGCTCTTCATCTCTTTCTCCTGGCTTAACCAAACGATTAAAAGCAAATAGGGCTGAACCGGCCGATGGTAATCTAGCCAAGTCTCCCTTGATGCCGGAATAGGCATCACTAACAATAGAGCTCCCAATATAATCAGTCCGCTTCCCTTTGATAATCATTAAATCGACTAAACTTAGAGGCTCAATATGGGCCGCTAATTTTGATCCCAATCGTTGTGCTCCCCGTGCCAATAAATCAATCTTACCAAAATCAAAGGTATAAACCGTTACCCGGCTATCATATTCACGATAAACAAATCGATTTAAAATTAAAGCTCGGGTATTAAATGTCTCGGCCATATTGTTCATCTAAATAACTCTGTAAAATAATCATCGCCGCCACAGCATCGCGCGGAGCTTTAGTCTTTTTGCCACCAACCAGAGCATCAGCATTCTTACTAGAAAGACGTTCATCAATTAATTTGATGGGTAAATTAGTCTGACTACTAAGTAACCGCAAAAATTCTTTAAACTGGGGATTAATATCATTAGTCCTTCCTCTCATTTTTTGCGGTTCGCCCAAAACAATAACATCGATTTTTTCCGTTTCAATAATTTTTAACAACTCTTTTAAATCTCCAGCCACTTTGAAAGGGGTCGCCAAACAAACCTCGCTATTAGCCAAGGCCACTCCTAATCGTTTCTCACCCCAATCGATTCCAATTAAATTAATATTCATTTATTTAGTCAAAATTTCATAACCCTTTTTAGTCACAACTACTGTATGCTCAAAATGAGCACTGAGCGAATTATCAGCTGTAATAATAGTATAACCGTTCTTAGCAGTCTTGACTTCCCAAGTTCCTAAATTAACCATCGGTTCAATAGCAATTACCATTCCCTCTTTGAGAGTTATGTTTTCCCGAGAATTTTTAGGGATAGCATAATTAAAGACATTGGGATCCTCATGAGCCTGATAGCCGACTCCATGCCCCACTAAATCACGCACAATACCATAGCCAAATTGATCAACAAAGTTTTCAATTGCCGATCCAATATCATTTAGAGTATTCCCGGGTTTAACCTGCTTGATGCCCAAATCCAGAGCTTCTTTAGTAACTCGAATTAATTGCTTAGCTTCCTTATTGATCTTACCTACACCAACGGTCAAACAGGTATCAGTATAAAGCCCTTGCCACTCCATTCCAATATCTAAATCAATAATATCACCTGACTTTAAAACTCGGGCTGGATAGGCGGTTCCATGAACAACTTCATTATTGATAGAAGCGCAGAGAGCGGTAGGAAAAAATAAGCCACCACCCATATCATACCCCTTAAAAGACGGGCGACCGCCAGCTTTAGTAATTAAAGTATTAGTCAGCTCCTCTAGATAACCAGTATCAACTCCCGGTTTTACCGCTTTAGCTAAGGCCTGCAAAATACTAGCTAGCTTAGACCCTCCTTGACGCAAAATATTTATTTCCTTATCTGTTTTAATAGTAACCATAGAAAATGTTAATTAAAGGTAGTAAGATAAATCATCGGGAAAATCGAAAACTGAAACAAGATGACCATCTCCTTCACGATGATACCGACGATTGTAATCACCAATCAACTCTCGATATTTATTAGTTTTTAAAGTAAGATCAGCGATTAAATTATGATATTTCTCGCGCAGAAAACTAGAGAGAGAAACATTGATTAATTTCAAATTAGAAATTAAATTTTCATAAGTTGAGATATTATCAACCAGGCCATGATATCCTTTCAGAAAATTAATATCTAATCTTTCCGGATAGCGATTTAAATCTTTCTCCATGGCGCGATAACGGTTTCTAATATTTTCTTGCTCGCGTCTATTTTCTAACCCTAACTCAGAGAATTTTTTGATCACCTGAATTTCTTCTGGGGTCAAAGAAGACTCATTAAAAAAATGAAAATCAGAATTTTTAATTCGACCGAAAATTCTATCAGCCAAACTATGACTACTTAAGAGCTGGCAAGTTGCCAAGCGCTGATTAAGTAGAGCAGATTGCTCCTTGCTCTCAAATATTTTTTTAAGAGGCTTATTAATTTCAGAAACAATTAAAGCTATTTCTTTCTTCAAATATTCTTTGTAATCTCTCTCCAATTGAAGATACTCCCTTTGTCTTTCAACTTCAGATCGGCGGTTATCATTATCCAATAATTCAATTTTTCCATTTGCGTCACCTTGAATTTGAATTGACTGTCCGGCATGATATTCGCGATTTTTTTCTAAAAATTTCAAGTAATTCACTAACCTTATCTTATTCTCTAAAGCCAGTAAAGCCGTGGGATTATTCTGATATTTTTGTTTGAGCTCTTCTTCCAACCAGGAGATATGCAGAAGGCGAGACAACTTATCTTCAGCTTGTTTATTTTGAACATCAAATTGATTAAAAAGAGCTTCGTCTTGATAGTATTCTGGAACTAGTGAACCATCACGGCTAACATATTTTCTAACTGACTCAATTTCTCTAATTTGACCATTGGACAATTTAGGTAAATCCTTGGTCACGGAATAATTATCCCGACCAAAACGAGCGATGAATAATTGAGGATCAATATCAGCCCCTTCGGACTTTATCCTTTCTGGCAGAGTTAAAAATACTTTTTTCAGTTTTTCAATAATCTCAGATAGAAATTCCAAATCATAATCATGCTGACTAGAAAAATAAAGGTCGTCTGTACCATATTTTTCACCGAAAACATCGGCGCTAGAATAATGCTTCCCTCTCTCATCTTTAAAGGAAAAGAGATTAGCCAATTGACGCCAAAGATTATCATGACCATTTTCCGAATCAGTAATAATCGTCAAAAGATGATGTAAATATTCATAGGCTAAAGCAGCTGGGCTGACAGCAATTTGAGAAATAGCCAAATCATCATATTGAGTTAATATCTTTTGAATTTGAGGATTAAGGCTAACGCCGACGATGCCATAATTATGAAGCCTCTGTTTAACAGACGGGTTTTTAGCGATAATATCCGCCAAAGCTAAGACGGCCTCCTTTTCTAAAGATTTTAAATCTAAAACCGACTCTTTAATCTGTCTAAACTTTTCATTATTATCAGAAAAATTATCAGAAAAATCTCGATGCTCCTTGAAGCTGCCTATATTCTCAGCTACAGCCTTAAACCTATTGTTTAACAACAAATCAGCCACCATTTTTTTCCAAGCGGTTAAAATAGCCCCTTGAGTTGACTCCACGCCATATAAGCCAGCAAGCTCCAAGTGTCGAGGATTAATCCGGACCTGATCGATATTATTAAGATCAGAAATTGGAGACAGACTCGACAATATTTCCTGATTAAACTTTTCGCGACTCTTTACTTCCCTTTCATATTGATCTCGTCCAACAGGTGTTTCTAAATATTTAGTTTGCTGTTCTTTCTCTAGGTTATTTATTTGCGTCTTTAGAGATTCTAGGTGGCGAAAAATATTTTGCAAAGCTACTTCGCGATTCGATTTGGCACCCTTTTTACCACCAGAGAACTTTAGATCCAAATGAGACAATTCCTGCTTCAACTTATTCTTAGCTAAAGCAATACCACCGGATAAAGATTTTGAGTCAGGCATAAAAAGCTGGTCTAATTTACCCTTTTTAGCTTTAATCTCATCAGGGGTTAATAATAATTTAAACCAACCGGAAATCTTTTGACCTTGAGTTGAAAGAGTCGATTTTAATTTATTCAAACGAGCTATTTCTTGCTCAATTTTACCTTCCATGGTCTCTAATTTTGGTGCGAGAGACATATATTTGAGGCTAATTAATTATAGTTTATTTATACCATATAAACCGACAAAAATCAATTTGGAAATAAAAAAATGACCTGAAAAAGAACAATCAAGTCAACTTTTAATTCTGATAAATTAATCCTTTAAACACCGCACAGAAAAGCCGAGGGTCTGATCACTGGCGCTACGGTCAACGGTCGAGTTGTCGGAAGTCAGGTTCCGACGCCAAACACTGGATCCGCTAATGGATGATGACCAAAAAAAGGCATAGGACCCCTGATAGCTGAACGACCCATCGGCACGGCGGGCGCCGGCTGGGAGAGCGGTAAAGCCAAAGGAATTGGTGGCTTCAGTATTAGGGCTGGCCCAATGTGAAGTGCCGACTTCTTTTAATTTTCCTCCAGCATTAGCACATTCCCGAGTGCCATTTCTAGAAGCGTTACAAGTATTAGGAGTATCAGTTAAATACTGATCTAAAGCGTTTTTCTCGGTGTCGGTTGGAATATGCCAACCAGAAGGACAAACACCCTGAGCTCCGGTCGCTTCAGAATATTGCATTGCTTCGTCCCATTGATATAGAGCCCCATAAGTCGTACAATTAGCAGAATTATCGCTATAACAATATTTTTCCAGAACACTGTTGTTGGATTGAGCCCCAGCCCCATTAATTCTAGTACCAATATTTATATTCTGCTTTAACCAACATTGATTATTGATTAAAACTGTATCATAAACACAAAGATCGCCAGCGCCACAAGTATAATTGCCAAGGGTCGTAACTGTAACTTGACTAGTGCCACATAAAAAATCTACGCAAGTCCCGCCACTACAAGCCTGGCCCGAAGGACAATTAGTATCACGACCACAATAGGTGCCGCCCTGACAGGTAGCTTGCGTACTACATTGTTCGCAACATGGAAGATTAGCATCGACACAAGAACAACCAACCTCACATTCCTCCGGAGTACTTGTGGCTTCACAGACCGGACAACCAGCATCCTCTGAGCCGGGATTGAGATAGGTGATGCCATAAGGGTTAGCATTATTAACTCCAGCAGTTAGGGTTCCAGTATTAACTCCAAGACAGAAAGTGAGAGAATAAGAGGAGCCATCATTGGAAGTATAGGTAAAGAGATTTTCAGAATCAGAACAAGCACCATCAGCGGGAGTAGGAGCGGAAGGAATATGAGCGAGATAGGTAGTAGTACCATAGGAAGAGGTAGAAAATATTTCTCCACTAGGAATAAATTCAGCTGTTAGAGGATATCTATTTTGATCGTTATAATATAATTCTAGCGCTGTTTGGATTTGTTTAATCTCACTGACTCTTTTAGCGTCCCTAGATTTAGATCGAGCATTGTTTAAAGCAATAACTGAAACAGTCGCTAAAAGACCAATGATGGCAATCACGACGAGAAGCTCGATGAGGGTGAAGGCTGACTTATTTTTACGTTTAAACATGAAAAATAGAGAGAGTAAATTCTAATGATTATATTATAGCAATATTGCCCTTCCCTGACAATAAAAAAACAAAAATAAATGACAAAATTAAAAGAGATCATTTCTGATCTCTTTTAAATATCTACAAAATAAAAATTAATAAAAACTAGACACCATCATATTCACGCATGGTCATCTGAGACTGAATTTGCTTCACGGTATCAATAACTACGGACACGACGATCAACAAACTGGTACCACCAATAGCCAAAGATTGAAT
>JBAYNC010000038.1:0-8918 GCA_041679025.1 Patescibacteria group bacterium | reverse complement strand
CGAAAGTATGTAGAAAACCAACAACATCATCAAGTTAATCTAGAACAACTTAGTCTCTTCAAGGACACCGACGTCAGTCGGTAAAAAGAAACCCCCGGCGTTTGAGCCGGGGGTAGTTCATTTATATGCGTCTAGCGAACCAGCCTTCATAATGTGTGGATTGGTTACAGAAAATGCACTTCTCTTCCTGTTCAATTTTACTGACTCCTAAAAGTTCACCACGATTAACTGTTTTTTGCAAACCATTAATACAATCATGGGAATAGCAAATGAATAATTTTACTACCTTTTTAGATGTTAGGGCTTGAATAATTTCAAGACTAGTTGTCGCTAAAACTTGAGATCCCAAAAAGTTGTCTGTTAATTTTTGTCGGAGGTTTTTTTCAACTTCATCTAAAAGATTAGAAATAACTTCTTGTAAATCTTGTAGATCAAAGTCAGTAACACCAAAATTATCTCGACGCTTGACCGTTAATTTTCCAGAATTCAACTCTCTGGCACCGATCTCCAGTCTCAATGGTATTCCCATCATTTCCCATTTTGCGCATCTCTTATTTATCGGTAGCGAAGAATCGCAATCGTAAAAATATTTTATACCAAACTGATCCATTTTTCCCCTAGCAAGATTCACTAAGTTTGAAATATTTTGATCGCGCCTAGGATTAATTTCTAAAATAACTACCTTACTTGGGGCAATTGATGGTAATAAACGTAGTCCATGAGCATCACTTAGGATCCATAGCGAGAATAAAAATGGACGAAAAGAAAATCCAAAAGCAGATTGATAGGTATAATCATAATTCCCATGATTATCATGGAAGCCAATTTCAAATACTTTTGAAAAAATTTGCATCTGAGCGTAATTAGAGGCAGCTAAGGCAGTCTCGCCATTAGGCAGGATTGCATCATAACCAAAATTTTTTTCGGCTATTGGCTTGTTTGTCCAAATTGGTCGCTCTGATTTAATCACCGGCAGTCCAAAGAAATCTAAAACTTGATCAATAATAATTCCATTATTCAAAACCTGCGCATCAACTTCTTGACGACTAGAATGAGCGGAATGCCCCTCTATGAAAAAATTAGCTTCGTTATTACGAAAAATTCCAGACTTGCGCCCCTTTCTAAACATTAGTCCAATCTGAAAAACTTTAATCGGCAAGTCGTTGATAGTGTGAATCCAATCTTTGAAAATTGGATATATAACTATTTCCCCGGATGGTCTTAAGGCTACCTCATTAAATTTAAACACGCCTTTATCAAATTTATATATTTCCTGATTTAACTTGTAAAAATCTTCTACGTTAGCCAATAAAGAAAAAATATGTTCTTGATAGCCAAACTTAGGAAATAAATTTCTTAGAAAATCAGAAAAAGGATTGAGAATTAAGAGACCATAGGGCCTCCAGGTTAGAGCCGAAGATCCGGGATAACGATATATAATCCCGGCAGACAATAAAAATTCTTCGAATTTTTTTTTGTCAATTAATGAAAAACTTTCATCTCTTATTGTTTTCATGAGTTATTTAATTTTTAAGGTTCATTGCTTTTTACGAGAATAAAATATATTACCCCATATTAATGATAATGTAAAGGGGCCAAAGATATAAGAAAAATTATGGTTAAATGATAATTATTGGGTTCTTGGTAGAGCGACGTTTATTCTTAATCAAATTAAATCCGATATTGATATTTCTAGAAGCCGCGGGAATCTTGAATAAAGCCGGATCAAATACTTCACCGCTATTTGTAGTCTTGTTTTTGCAAAAAGATAAGAAGGCCGCAACCATTAAAACATCAAAAAATAACTGCCAACTATTTAGGGCCGGATTTTTTAAATTTCTTATAACCAATAGGTTGGGGTGCTTTAATTTTAATTTTAAAAAATTAATTAGTTTTTTATCACGATTACTGCCAAGAAAAATAAAAAAATAATTTTTTTTCGGATAAATTAATGTTTTTAAAAAACGTCCATGAGTATAGTCCTTTAGTTCGCTTTTTTCGGAGTCTTCTAAAATAGCCTCATTAATTTTAAGATCTAACTCATTAACGGCTGCGCCAGACAATCCAGAGCCCAAACAAATAAAATGCTTGCCATTCGGATCCATAAATTTTAAAGCTGCAAACTTCTTTAATGAGTTATTAAATAAATATTGAAAAATATTTTTATTTTTTAAAAAATTATTAAAAATACCTTTTTTATAAAAATTTAAAATTTCAATGAAAATCAAGCAACTAACCAAGGGGCTAACTGAATTAATAAAAGCATCCTCAATCCTGCAGTTAATGTTAAATACCTGGTCTACTTTTAAAAATTTAAATAAATTATTATTTTTATTATCAGGAGAGGCGCTGGAAACCGCAAAAATCTGACTATTCATTTTTTGTGCCCAAGAAATAGCGCTTAAAACATCTGGAGTTGAACCACTTTGACTAATAATAAAAACTGTTCCGCCTGATTTAGCAAAGTTTAAATAATCATAAACAGTATAGGCAAAACACGGAATATTTGTATAATGAGAAAATAGGTTCCGTGCAAACAAAGCAACACTAAAAGATGACCCGGATCCAACGAAATAAAATGGAGCCTTTTTAAAATTAATTTTACGATATTTAGACAAATTAATATTAACAGTTTCAGACCCGATTTTATTAATTAATAAAAAATTTTTTCCAGTCTCCGTTCCTTTTAGGTACTGATTTAATGTTTCTAATTTTAATTTTTTGCTACTCATTTATTAATTTTGATTAATTCAATAAAGCCAATTTCCGACCTAATAGATGTTAGTTGTTGTGGACTTAAATTATCTCTTAACAAAATAATCGACAAAACCCCCATCTTTTTTAATTTTTTTACAAAACTTAAACTAGGAAAAAAATTAAGATAAAAAACTAATCTTTTATGGTCACCGGCCATCTTAATGGCTTGGTCTTCCATACTATCCAAATCATCAAAAAAATGAGAGCCTAATTTTTTATAGAAATCCTCTGTTACCAAAAATGAAAATTTATGCTTCAGATTCTTTTTATTATTCAAAAGAAATTTAAAATTTTCAAAATGACTATCAAAAGAAAATAAATAATGCAGGTGATCCTTTTTGTCCATCAGGGCTGGAGCACAATATTCATCAATTCGCATTTCTAGCGTCGCACGCGACACCTTGAATCCTTTATCTTTTAAAGCTAAAATTCGTTTATTGTTATTTGTTAAGAGTTTAACATTTTTTACTTTAAAAAAATGCAAAATATCAGCCACTATATCATAATTACGATCATCGATAGGGCGCTTAATTTTTTTATACAAATCTTCAGTTTCTAATAATTTAACCTGTCGAAAAAAGTAAGTATCAAAATGACCTTCGATGCCCAGGCCTCGGCCATCATCATCAATAGAGTAAATTAGTAGTCCATTATTATTTCCTATAATGTTAAGGGCATTTTTAAGTTGAAAACCACAGTCGCAGCGCCGAGAACTAATCACGTGACCAAAAATACAAGCCGATTCAATTCTTAGGTAAATTGGTTTATTTTTTAAGAAATCACCTAATTTTAGAATCAAGTATCTTTTTTGATCTTTTTTTGTAAAATAAAATTCAAATTCAATAACCTGACCATCAATTAGTCCTACCGGTAGTTTAATTGGCCCTTTTATTTTTAACATGACATTAGTGTTTAATTATTTCTAAATTAATTATATTATTTTTGGCAATAATTCTGACTTGCCCACCAATTGGAAAAGTAAATAAAGGATATGTATGACCAAAATCAAAATAAGAGACTATGGGCATGTTTTTTAATTCTTCTTTAGTGCTAATAATATATTTTAATTTCTCAATGTTCATATCAGTATTCTTCTGAAATCTACCAATAACTAATCCTTGAACTTGGTTAAAGTCAGGCTGGCTAATTAGAGACTGTAAATTACGTTCAAATTCAACACTAAAATAATTACCAGCCAATTCATCATCTTCTAAAAACAAGATTGAACCCTTTATATTAGGCATAAATTCCGTCCCTTGCAATAAATTAAAAGTACATAAATTACCACCCAAAGATAATCCTTCTGCTTCCCCCTCGTTAATTATTATTGGCCCATCATTTTTAGAAAAATCTCTTTTTTCCTGATCTAAATACCAAGTGTCGTCACTCCAATCTGGCGATGGAAAAACTAAAAAAGATTCTTCCTCTACCAAGCATTTATTAAAATATTCTAAAGTGTAGTCAAATCCTTTTTTCATTCCCCAGGTTGAAAAATGAGGCCCGCTGTAAGTTATAAGTCCTGTTTTAGCAAAAATAGCATTGGCTAAAGCTGTTATATCCGAATAACCACAAATTATTTTAGGATTATTTTTGATTAAATCATAATCAAGATACTTTAATAATTGGTTAGAGTTAAAACCACCAACAACGGTTAATATGGCCTTAACATTTATATCCCTAAAAGCATCATGAATGTCGTCAACTCTTGATTTAATAGAAGAAGACATAAGAACGTTCTTTTCTTTGCAATTTTTAGAAAAAGTAATCTTATAACCCTGATTCTTCAATTTATTAACAGCTATTTTTATCACCTCCTGGCTTATAAGTGCCAGCGTCCTAGATGGGGCTATAATTCTAATTTCGTCTCCTTTGTTTAATTTTTTTGGATTTATTATATTCACAAAATTATATTATGTTAATATTTTTTTATCTTCCATGTTATTATTTAATTCTATTTTATATCAAAATCTTATCATTTATAAGCTAAAAAATCAATACAAAAGATACTTCTTATATTAAATCTTTAGAAGCTTAAATCCGTGTTTGTTTAAATATTCATTAGTAACTGGATAAAGCACGGGAGCAAAATTAGTTAGAATTTTTTCTACTTTTTGGACTTTACCATTTAATTTGGTTTCCCGATAAATTTCATTATAGCGGTAATACTTTTCTCCTTTTTTAACAAATAGATTATTTTTTTCAAATAAGTGATATTTTTGAGGCCAGGGTTTTGCTGAAATTATTTGACCTTTTAAATGATTATCGGTTAACCATAGTTTTAATTGCAGAGAAGATTTAGAAATATTTTTAGCTTTTAAATCAATAAAATTGTATAAGATGGTGGCACCACTACCAAAAGGCAGGGTCCTGCTTGAATCAGGAAAAACATCCATGGAATGATGATATCTTTCAACAATTTTTAATGGTGCATGTAAAAAAATCCAATGTAAAAAATTAGATAATTGACAGAGACCTCCTCCCAAGCCTTCAATAACCTGGCCATTTGATAATAACATTCCGTCGACATAACCATCTTTGTATTTAGGCTTGCCAACTATTTTCCATAAAGAAAAAATATCTCCGGGTTTAATGATTATCCCGTTTAATTTCTCGATTGCTAGTTTTAGGTTTATTATTTTCTGTTCTTGTAGACGTTGGTCGCTGTCACCGAGCCGGCGACGCAAAACTGACTGATGTCTTTTGATGACAAAATCAAAAAAAACTTCTTGCTTTTTATATTTAATCTTAAAATTAAAAAAATTATCAAAATTTTTAATAATCTGACGAGAGGCAATTATTGGTTTTCTAAGCTCAGGGTATTTTTTAGACAAGGCTAATCTTTTTGGTTTTTCGTAGTCATCAATCCGGGCGCTTAATTCTTTGATCAAATTATCCATTTTTAAGTATCTTAATTTAATTTTTTAAATATACATTGGTAACTATTTATTTTTTTGATATCTCATAACAAAAGCAGTCTGATTGTTAAAATAATAAATTCATTGCCAAAATTTTTGAACTATTTCACTTAGCAAAAATAAGCCTTTCGGCTCATTATTGTTTAGTCGCTCGATTGGAGGGACTGTTTTCGAGCCTTGATGGCTAATAATAAATAATAATTCAAGTCTTAAAACTTCAAATAAAGTAAGAATAAATCATAACTTTTCAATTTCTTTTAAATCTTTGTCCGGGAAATACAATATCATTAAACCAACGGTCACTCCTGCTAGCGAGGTCCATAAATGGCTTCCGCCAAACAACCATTTATCTAATTCATCAAGGATGTACCAAATTCCTCTCCAAACCAGGACTATTCCGACTACTACAGTTATACTGCTTGATAAATAACTCCATGTTATTTTTTTCGCCATATTTTTTTTATATTATTATTTATTCTGACTTTTTTTAATAAAATATCGATAAGCTAAGAAAGTAAACAGTAGAAAAAGAATAATGAAAAAAATAATTTTTTCAAACCTTGAAATTATATCAGCATAATTAACATACAGTTCGCCTGCCTGCCAACCAATCATCCCCAATATAAAGGCGCGAACTAATGAACCAAAGAATGTGATGATAATAAATTTCTGAAAAGGATAACGAACAACTCCGCAAAAACCAGAAATTGCAAATCCTGGAACTATGGGTATTAAACGAAGAATAAAAAGAGCTATTTCGTCTCTATTGCCACGAGTAACTTTTTCTTCTATCCCTATTATTTCTTGCCAATTAATCCCGGTTAATTTTTTGCTTTTTTCTATAGCCGGCTTACCGCCAAAAAAACCAAGTATATAAACTAATGTTGATCCTATACTAATTCCAATTGAAACCGGAAGAGCGATAATTAAAATCCCTCTCAGTAATATTTCGGCGAAAGACATAGTGGAGGGCAAGAGAAAAAAACCAGCCATTAAGGGGATTATAGCTGATGGGATAGGGGCAATAATTTCCTCGATAATGGTTACACCAAAAACACCTAAAGCGCCGTAATTAGAAATTATAGACTGAATGTAAACAACAATGCTATCAATCATACTTTATTTATATAATAATATTAATCTTTCTATAAACCAAATTCATTATATCATATTTTTTACTGAAAACAGAGATATGGATTCGAACTCTTTTAAGCCAATAGAATCAAGGTGTTTGCTAAAATAGTAATAATTTGGTGTTATTTTTGGACTTCTCTAAAGCTAGGCATTATGCCTTATATTAAAACAAAAACAGGCCTTAAAATCCTGATTTTGTGTTTTGCTCGCTTGGAGGGACTGCTTTCGAACGTTATTTGCTGAAATATAGATTATTCAAACCATTCTTTCTTCTTAAATCTTGATAGAGCACTAATAGTTGGTTTCTCGAATGATTCTTTTCTATTTATCAAGTTATCTGTAAAATAACCAACACAACCATCATGCTTCTTGGTATTTTGTAAACCGCGCAGTTCATCCATCACATCTCCCAATTCACGGCCACTATCCCTCACCATTTTTATAATTTTATCAGGCATGTATAAGCCTCCACCAATTGATAACCCCCAAGCCCCATGTTTATCGACAATTGCTACAAAGCCCATTAAAAAAGTCCCTAAATCGAAATCATTCATGCCACCCTCGAGACCAACGCCATAATCTGCTCCAACTAATTCTATGGCTGCTTGCGCTCTATTTTTAGCACCATTTACTATCTCATCAAAAGACATTGGCATATCAGAAACACCAGATGAAACTGACACTCCAATAATTTCACACTCACCCATCATTTTAGTGAAGGCTGATTCGACTGCTTCAATTTTAACCAGGTTTTTAGATCCAACTAATTAGGTCTTTTTTTATTTCCCAAAACAGTGAGTTAGATTCGAACCGATTTGACCCAATAAAAATGCCCTGTTTGCTAAAACGACAAGGTCATAGCCAAAATTTTCGAACTATTTACCCTAACAAAAATGAGCCTTTCGGCTCATTCTTGTATATTTGCTCGCGTATCAGGATGCTTTCCGAACTTTTGAGGCTGGTATTTTATATTTATCCCAACCGCTTAAGGCTCTTCAAGCGCAATAAATCATTCAAGGCGTCTTTATATTTTTTAGAGTTTGGCTGGCGATTATAAACACCTAGCATTGCAGCAATACTCACAACGGCAGTACCAAAAACTCGTTCTACACTAATTTTACGACCTGATATTTTTTTATATTGCTTAATTACATTAGTCGCCAATTCAGGATCAAAAGAAAATAATCGATAAAATTCAATACTAATATGCTCTACGGCCACATCACCAAAATCAAAAATGCCATTTAATCTACTAGACTTTTTATTGAAAGCAATATTATTCTGATGTAAATCATTATAAGCTATAATTAAATTAGATTTATCTTTAATTAACTCCAAATACTTATCTAAATTGATTTCTATAAAATCTAATAATTTTTTATTCCTTAATTTACCGATAACGTATTTTTGAATTACCTCCGGACGCCATTTGTGGTTGTCCGATCCAAGATTCAATTGCTTGGCTTTGGTGATAGGCAAAAGTTTATGAAATTCGTAAAGAAAATTCGCCATATCGCTTGCTAATAATTGTTTACTTTTAAGACTTAACGATTTTAAAAGAGTGGCCGTCAAGGGTTGCCCCGTTATTTTTTTATAACCAACGTAAGACGACTTTTTTCCAAAAAATTCATAGACTGGGATTTCTAAGGTAATCCTTCCTTTTAATATTTTTAATATTTTAGCTTCTAAATCTAAATCAACATCATCTTTTTTGGGAAAACGAAAAATATATGTTTTATTTATCTCCACAACAAAATTACACCAACCAGCCTTTAACAACTTAATTGATTCAATTTTAAAATCGGGATAGTCTTGCTTAATTATCTTTTTGAATTTATTTATTTGGGATTCGTTTGTCTTCATAATAATACTTTAATAAGAATATTATACTCTAAAACTAAGGATTCATAAACAGGCAGAGGGATTCGAACTAATTTGACCCAGCAAAAATGGACTATTTGCCAGATGAATAAATTCATAGCCAAAATTTTCGAACTATTTACCCTAATAAACTACCGAGCCCTTACGAACTCGGTATTTTTTATAACTCAAGCTTCGCTTGTCCGCTGTCTTCTTGGCCTTGATGCTGAATATACTTCTTAATCTGTTCTT
>JBAYNC010000037.1:0-8939 GCA_041679025.1 Patescibacteria group bacterium | reverse complement strand
TCTTTCTTTGATTAACAATTATTTGAAATACTATAATAACTCCAGATTACACCTTGGGTTGGGACTTAAAACCCCAGCTCAATTTATTAGTTAGTGTTTCCAAGGTGCTGGTCAGAAAACGTACCTTTAGTTGGCAATATTTTATTTTTGGGGATTTTCTCATTTTGTGTTATAATAAAAAATATGAATATTAAAGGAAAAGATATAAATTCTGCCTATTTTGTGGGTATTAAAGGGGTCGGCATGACAATGCTGGCTCAGTTTTTGGTAGAAAGTGGGGTCCGGGTTTCTGGTTCGGATATTTCTGAGGATTTTATGACCACTAAAGTATTGCAAAAGGAAAAAATCAAGGTTTTTAGCCCTTTTTCCGTCAAAAACATCCCAGCCAAGGTTGACTTAGTGGTCTATTCAAGTGCTTTTAATGCCCAGAATAATGTGGAATTAGAGTATTTGTTGAATAAGAGTAATAAGAGCTCCGATCGGTTGGTGCTGATTTACGCCGAAGCTTTGGGTGAGGTTTTTAGTCAATATGAAGGTTTGTCGGTTTGTGGTAGCCATGGCAAAACAACTGTTTCGGCCTGGTTGGGCTATGTGCTCTATAAAGGTGGTTTGTCACCTAATGTTTTAGTGGGAGCCCCAGTGCCCCAATTTAAAGGGAGTACTCTGAAGGGTCGAAGTCGTTATTTTGTGGCTGAGACCGATGAATATCAGAATAAGCTTCAGTACTTTTTTCCTCAAGGCGTGCTTCTCAATAATATTGATTATGATCATCCGGATTTTTTTAAGACGGAAGCGGATTATGTTAAAGTTTTTTTAGAATTTGTTAAGAAGATTCCAGCTTCTGGTTTTTTGGTTTTTAACGCTGATGATAAAGTGGCTTTGAAGTTGGCGCCAAATTGTATTGGGCAAAAAATCTCTTATGCTCTTAAAAATAAATCAGCTGATTATGTCGCCTCTGACTTATCAATTAAAAATGGCAGACAATATTTTTCTATCGCCGAGAAGGGAAAAGATTTAGGGCGGTGGTCAATTCTGCTTTCCGGTGAACATAATATTTATAATGCTCTGGCTGTGATTGCCGCTGCCAAAAAATTAGGAATGAATTTTTTTGATATTAAAAAAGCGGTTCTGTCATTTTTGGGAACTGAGAGACGATTGCAAATTTTGGGTAAATATCAGGGAGCTTTAATTATTGATGATTATGCTCATCACCCGACAGAGATTAAGGCTACTTTAGCTGGTGTTCGAAAAATGTATTTGGATCGAAAAATTATTACTGTTTTTCATCCGCACACTTTTACTCGCACTAAGGCTCTTCTGGGTGATTTTTCTCAGAGTTTTTCGGATACCGATGAACTTATTATTTTAGATATCTATGGATCGGCCCGGGAGAAGCAGGGTGGAGTATCGAGTTTGGATTTGTTAAAGAAGGTTAAAAAATATTCTCCCGATTTAATTATCAAACATTTACCAACCCTGGAAGATGCAACTGAGTATTTGAAGGAGAGAGTTACTAAGAATGACCTAGTGCTTCTAATGGGAGCTGGTGATGTCTTTCGAATCGGTCAAAAATTATTAAGTAAATAACGTTTTATGTCTCAAGATTCTCAATCAGAAATTAAGAAACCAGAAACTATTTCTTGGAATCGTTTTTGGGTGGAATTATGGCAGCTTTTAAAGCCGTGTCGGAGTTTTTTTAAATTTATTGGCATCACAACTATTTTGATGGCCGGTCTTGATTTAGTTAACCCTTATATTTTAAAGATTGTGATTGATAGTTTGACCAGTTTCAAGTTGGATCAGGTTTGGTTTATTTTACAATTAGTTATTCTATATTTTGCTAGTGCAGAAGTACGGGCACTGGTTAATTATTTTAATGAACGCCAGGTAGTTCGTCTATTAGTTGAAGTCGAATATTTTTTGGGGGTCAAGGCGCAGAAGAAATTGGTTTATTTGGGTTTGGGTTATCATGAAAGAGAAAATACTGGTAGCAAGATTGTAAAGATTGAGCGGGGAGTTGATAAGATTTCTAATTTTTTAAGCAATATCTTTTTTGAAGTTTTTCCTACTTTAATCCGATTAATCTTTACCCTAGGTGCTTTATTCTATGTTGATTTTAGAATCGGTCTGTCTTTTTTGTTTTTCGCTCCGCTTTATATTTTTGTTAGTTATAAGGCTAATAAAAGAATGTATCCGATTCGAAAGCAGATTTATCGTGATTATGAAACAGCTTCCGGTAAGATGGGTCAGGCTATAATTAATATCAATGCTGTTCAATCATTTGTGCAAGAGGAGCGAGAGTTAAAAGAATTTGATACTATCAAATCTAATATCAGAGACAATGAAGATAAACAATGGAGTTGGATGATGAAGGTTGGTTTGGGGCGTAATTTAATTTCTGATTTGGGTCGAGTGACAGTTTTATTTTTAGGGATTTATTTGGTTTATAATAATTTAATGACTGTTGGTACCCTCATCTTCGTTTTTACCTTGAGTGAAAAAGCTTATTCTTCTTTGGATCGTTTGTCTCGTTTTTATGACCGAATGGAAGAGGGACGTGAAGGTGTCAATCGTCTCCTTATTCTTTTTAACACTAAGGCGGAAATTATTAGCAAGGCTAACGCTTTTAAGCCTAAAAAGATTCAAGGTGATATTGAGTTTAAAAACGTTTCTTTTAGCTATGGCGATAATAAAAATCCGGCGGTCAAGAATTTAAACTTTAAAATTAATTCCGGTTGCGTGACGGCTCTGGTTGGTCCTTCCGGCGGTGGCAAGACCACTGTCGCTCGCCTGGTTTATCGTCATTATGATCCGCAAGTGGGTCAAGTGCTTTTAGATGACAAGGATTTGAAGGATTATAATCTCCAGGCTTTTAGAAAATTTTTGGCGATTGTTCCGCAAGAAGTGGAGATTTTTGATTTAAGTGTTTATAATAATATTGCTTATGCCAAGCCTCAGGCCAGTAAGAAAGAGGTTGAGGCTGCCGCTCGAATCGCTAATGCCGAAGAGTTTATCCTTAAATTAGAAAATGGCTATCAGACTACTGTTGGTGAGCGTGGGATAAAATTATCTGGCGGACAACGACAAAGGATTGGTATTGCTCGAGCTATTTTAGCTAATCCGCGAATTCTAATTTTTGATGAGGCGACTTCTAATTTAGATAGTCAGAGTGAAATATTGATTCAGGATGCTATGGAAAAAATTAGTCGTGATCGAACTATGATTATTATCGCCCATCGTTTAAGTACTATTAAGAAGGCTGATAAAATAGTTGTGTTGGAGGGTGGTCGAGTGGTGGAAGATGGTAGCCATTTAGAATTATCTCAAGCGCAGGGTGGTCTTTATGCTAAATTGTTGAAATTACAAAATTTAGGAGCGATTAAATAGTCTTTATGATTGCAATTCAAAAGAAACTTAAATTAGATCAATACACTACTTTCCAAATTGGCGGAGTGGCTGATTTTTTTGTGGTTGTCTCTAGCCTTAATGATTTAATGGAGGCAATTTCTTGGGCCAAAAAAAATAAACAACCGCTTTTATTTTTAGGTGGCGGTTCTAATACTTTGATAAGTGACCGTGGTTGGCGTGGTTTGGTTATCAAGAATGAAATTAAGGGAATTAAGAAGGTCAAGGAGAATGATGATTTTGTTTGGCTGAAATCCAGTAGTGGTGAATGGTGGTCTTCGCTGGTTAATTTTGCGGTTTTAAATAATTATTATGGAGCGGAAAATTTATTTCTAATTCCTGGTACAGTGGGAGCGGCTCCAATGCAAAATATTGGCGCCTATGGTGTTGAGTTAAAAGATATTTTCGCTGAATTGGAAGCGCTGGAGATTAAATCCGGTCGTTTAAAAAAATTTACTAAAAAATCTTGTCAGTTTGCTTATCGCTTTAGTGTTTTTAAGGGTAAGTTAAAAAACAAATACTTTATTGTGAGTGTCACTTTAAAGCTTAATAAAATCGCAAAATTTAAATTGGATTATGGCGATATTAAACAAGTTCTAGAACAAGCTAAAATTCTGAGTCCTAATGCTCGGCAAGTAGTTGATGCCATTTCAACAATTCGAAATAGTAAATTGCCTAATCCTTCAGTTTTACCGAATGCCGGGTCATTCTTTAAAAATCCAGAAATTAGTTTGACGGCGTTTAATAAGTTGGTGCGGAAGTTTCCAGATATTAAATTTTTTAAAACTGATAAAGGGATAAAGATTCCGGCTGGCTGGTTAATTGAGTCTTGTGGTTTTAAGGGGAAGACTATTGGTCGAGTGGGAGTTTATGAGAAGCAGGCTTTAATTATCGTTAATCACGGCGGTGCTCGAGCCTCACAGATTATTAAATTGGCTGATAAAATTGTCCAAGCTGTCTATAATAAATTTAACATCAAGCTAGAAAAAGAAATTAACTATATCAAATAATATGATTAAAAAAGAACCTCACATTTTATGCCAAAAAGGGGATATCGCTCCTTATGTTTTACTTCCAGGTGATCCGGGTCGAGTTTTACGTATGGCCAAACTTTTAGATTCAGCTCGAGAAATTTCTTTTAATCGAGAATATCGAGTGGTCACTGGAAAATACAAGGGAATGCCGGTGACTATTTGTTCTACTGGAATTGGTGGTCCTTCAACGGCCATTGCCATGGAGGAACTTATCAATCTTGGCGCTAGAACTTTCATTCGAGTCGGTTCCTGTGGTGCTTGTCAAAAAAATATTAAAATTGGTGATGTTATTATTTCCGATAGTGTTATCAGGGAAGACCATACCTGTCTTGATTATGTGCCACTTCAATTTCCTGGAGTAGCTGATCGCCATGTTCTGCGAGATTTGGAAGAGTCAGCCACTCGGGCTAAGGCGCGTCATCATATTGGCCCAACTATCAGCTCAGACGCCCTTTATTCTTTGGCTAACAAAGATCGAAAAACAATCTGGAGTAAATTTGGGGCTTTAGCTCAGGATATGGAAACCGGAACAGTTTTGACTTTAGCTCGGGTCAAGGGAGTTTCAGCTGGTTCAATTCTATTGGTAGTTGATATGGAAGGAGAGAAAAATATTAAGGCTAAAATTGCTGCTTATTCTAGTGAAGCTCAAAGTGGAGCTGGCAAATTAGTGGAGATGGAAAAGAAGGCGGTAGCTATTGCTCTTGAGGCTTTGTTGATAAATAAAAAAAATAAAAAATAATATGGGTAAAGAGAAATATATCGGAACAAAATTTAATATTGTTTTTACCGGAAACTTTAAGCCGACTACTTTAGAAAAAGAATTAATTAAGGAAATGATTAAGGCGGGGAAGCAAGCTGGAAAGATGGGGATGAAGGACAAAAATGGTGGTAATATCAGCGTGAAGACCAAGGATGGTTTTATAATCAAGAGAACCGGAGCTCATCCTGATAGCCTTAAAATCTCTGATTTTGTTTTAGTTGTCAAAGCTGACAAAGATACCGTTTGGGTTAAGGGTCAATATGAACCAAGCTCTGAATCTCGTTTACATTATTTTGTTTATCAAGCTCGACCTGATATTGGTTGTATTTTTCATGCTCATGATTTTTTAGTGTTAGAGAGTAAGCAAAAAATCAAAGAGGTTATTTGTCTCAAGCCATATTCCTACGGTACGATTGAATCGGCTCGGGCCGTTTCAAAAGTTGCTAAAAAACATGATTATATTATTCAAGCTAATCACGGGGTGATAGCTCTGGGAAAGAATGTCAAAAGCTCCTTAGATTTAATTATTAAATATCATGAAAAATTTAAATAAGTTATATCAAAAATTACCTTTGACTGTGGAATTAAAAGCTGATCACGTTTTGATTATTGATCAGACTAAATTACCAGGGAAGTTAAAGTTTATTAAATTAAAAAAATATTCTGACGCTATCTCAGCCATCAAGGACATGGCTGTTCGTGGAGCTCAAGCCATTGGGGCGGTGGGGGCCGGAGGAGTATTTTTGGCTAGTTTAAACTACAAAAAATCTGATCCAAAAAAATTCTATTCTGATTTACAAAAAATCGGTCAAGAAATTATTAAGGCTCGACCAACCGCTGTCAATCTGGCTTGGGGGGTTCGAACTATCCTAGTTGGCCTGGAGATTCAAACGGTATCGAAGATGAAGCAGGAGGTTAAGAATAGGTATCAGAATATATTAACAAAAGAAGTTGCTAATAATCTAAAGATTGGCGAGTATGGTAGTGTTCTCATTAAGGATGGGATGACTGTTTTGACTCATTGCAATGCCGGCTCATTATCAGCTATTTGGTTTGGAACGGCTACGGCTCCAATTTTTCATTCTTTTTTGGAAGGTAAGAATATTAAGGCTCGGTTAGATGAAACCCGCCCTTGGCTTCAAGGAGCACGTCTGACAGCCTGGGAGATGGATCGAGTTGGCATTGATTATACTATTAATATCGATTCGGCTCTAGGTTATCTAATGAGTCACAAGCTGGTTGATATAGTTATCGTTGGAGCTGACAGAATCGCCCAAAATGGGGACACGGCTAATAAGATTGGAACATATCCTCTGGCTTTGATGGCCAAAGAACACCATATTCCTTTTTATGTTGCGGCTGTTTCGGCAACCATTGATTTTACCGTTAAAACCGGGCAGGGGATTAAGATTGAAGAACGAAGCGGTAATGAAATATTGCGTGATATTCGATATAAATATGAAAAAATAGCACCATTAAAAGCCAAATCATTTAATCCCGTCTTTGATGTTACTCCTCATAAGCTAATTACCGGTATTATTACCGAATTCGGAGTTTTGAAGCCAGGTGATTTAAAAAAAATTGAGGATAGGACTAAATAAGATTTTTAGAACATATAGCTTCTTGGCTTCTCCAGTTGGACAATTTGCTGATTTTATAATTATCCCCTTGACAAAGGGCCGGGACCTGGTTATAATAAGGTCATTATTAGATTAAGAGAAAATATTAATAATTTTTTAGGAAATAAACTTTGATAAGGTAGGGGCGTATCAGCCATACGCTTTTTGAGTCTTTATCAATTTTTTTTGCGTTAATGTCAAACAAAGAAAACCAGGTTCTAGATTCGAAAGAATTTATTGAAACCGAAGGCGAAGTTTTAGAGTTAATGCCCTCAGCTACTTTCAAAGTAGTTTTGGCTAATGGACATGAAATTTTAGCTCATTTGTCCGGTAAAATGCGGATGAATAAGATTAAAATTCTTCCGGGCGATCGAGTTCGACTTCAGATTAGTCCTTATGATTTGTCCAAGGGAAGAGTTACATATCGTTTATAAAAACATTGAAATAATTTAAAATCGCTCATAGCTTCGCAATTCTACGTGCTATGTGCGGATTATAATTTGATTATGAAAGTTAGAGCCAGCGCTAAGCCAATTTGTAAAGATTGTAAAGTCGTCCGTCGTAAGGGCCGAGTTTATGTTATCTGTAAAACCCCTAAGCACAAACAAAGACAAGGTTAATTGGGGATAATTAATAATTTTAATTTTTTTAAATTCTATGGCAGTAAGAATAGCCGGCGTAACCATCCCTACCGAAAAAAGAGTGGTCATCGCCTTAACCTATATTTTTGGCATCGGCGATACTAAGGCCGCTTTGATTTTGGCTACCGCCAAGATTGATCCTTCAACTCGAGTTAAAGATTTGAGCGATGAAGAAGTCAACAAAATTAGAGATATAATTGAAAAGCATAATTTAGTGGAAGGTGATCTACGTCGTGATACTGCTAGTAATATTAAACGTTTAAAGGAAATTGGTTCTTTACGTGGTTCTCGCCATGCTAAGAATTTACCAGCTCGTGGCCAACGAACTAAAACTAATAGTCGAACTGTCAGGGGTAATAAGCGGGTTACTATGGGTTCTGGTCGAGCTAAATCTGCTCAGAAGACCTAATAATTTGAAATAATAAAATAAAAATTTAAATATGGCAGAAGAAAAGAAACAACAGGAGGAAGAGGTTATTGTGGCCACTCCTGAAATTAGTGAAGAAGATACTGACTCAGAGGTTGATTCAGAAGTTTTGGGTGTTGATGAATTAGAAGAAGATGAAGATGATGATGAAGTGGAAGAAAGTGTTACCCAAATCATGTCCGCTGATGATGAATTACCTGAGGAAATTAAACAAAAATTAGAAAAAAACAAACAGGCTCGAGCTAAAAAGAAATTGATTAAGAAAAAGAAGAAGAAAGTAGCTAAGACTGTTAAATCTGGTAAGGCCTTTATCAACGCTACCTACAATAACACTATTCTATCTTTAACTGATAATAATGGTGATGTTATTTCTTGGGCTAGTGCTGGTTTAGCTGGTTTTAAGGGAGCTAAAAAAGCTACTCCTTATGCCGCTCAGATTATTACTAAAATTGCTGCTCAAAAAGCTAAGGAAGAATACGGTCTAGAAGAAGTTAGAGTGTATGTTTCTGGTGTTGGTACTGGTCGTGAAGCCGCTATCCGGGCTTTAAACGCCAATGGTTTGAATGTTACTGCCATTAAAGATGTTACTCCAATCCCACATAACGGTTGCCGTCCAAAGAAACCAAGACGTGTTTAGTTAATTATTTATATAAAATTATTATATGGGAAAAAATTTAGCACCAAAATGTAAGCAATGTCGTCGTTTGGGAGAGAAATTACTCTTAAAGGGTGATCGTTGTTCTACTCCAAAATGTGCCATGGTGACCCGAAATTTCGCACCTGGCATGCATGGTCCAAAAGGTAAAAAACGTTCTAGTGATTACGGTTTGCAATTAGCTGAAAAACAAAAAGCTCGAAAGATTTATGGTTTAATGGAAAAACAATTCCGTTTGACTTTTGATAAAGCTCGAAAACAAACTGGTGATACTGGTAAGAATTTTTTGAAATTTTTGGAAATGCGTTTGGACAATGTTATCCATCATTCTGGTTTCGGTGCTTCCCAAACTCAGGCCAGACAATTAGTTAATCACGGTCATTTTACTGTTAATAATC
>JBAYNC010000036.1:0-9225 GCA_041679025.1 Patescibacteria group bacterium | reverse complement strand
TCTTTGATTAACAATTATTTGAAATACTATAATAACTCCAGATTACACCTTGGGTTGGGACTTAAAACCCCAGCTCAATTTATTAGTTAGTGTTTCCAAGGTGCTGGTCAGAAAACGTAGTTGTTTAATTACTTGAATTCTAATATAATAGAAGGATAATAAAATAATTTTTTGATAGTTATGAGTAAAATTAAACAGATTCTGGCCCGAGAAATACTAGATTCTAGGGGTAATCCGACCGTTGAGGTCAAGGTGGTCTTAGACAATAAATTAACGGCTAAAGCGGCTGTCCCCAGCGGGGCTTCAACTGGCCGGTACGAGGCGTTAGAGTTACGTGATGGCAACAAGAAGCGGTATTCTGGTAAAGGGGTATTAAAGGCTATTTCTAATATTAATAATATTATTGCTCCGAAGCTCAGGGGTTTTGATCCAACCAAACAACAAGAGGTTGATAAGTTAATGCTTAAGCTCGATGGCACTTCCAATAAGAGTCATTTAGGGGCTAATGCTATTTTAGCAGTTTCCATGGCCGTAGCTCGAGTTGGAGCCCTAACTAAAAAACAAGAGTTATTTGTTTATTTAGCTAAGACTTATAAATTTAAAACTAATCATTATAATCTACCAACCCCGTCTTTTAATATTTGGAATGGTGGTGCGCACGCTTCCACTAATTTAGATTTTCAGGAGTTTATGATTATGCCCCTTAAAAAAATTTCTTTTGCGGAAAAAGTTAGAATGGGTGCGGAAGTTTTTCATGAACTTGGTAGAATTTTGCAGGCTAATAATATGGATACTGACCTGGGCAACGAAGGTGGTTATGCGCCAGATATTAAATCACGAGAACAGGTGATTGAAATGATTATTTTGGCCATGAAGCAATCTGGTTATAAACCGGGTAAAGATATTTCTTTTGGAATGGATATTGGTTCTTCAGAATTTTTTGATGACAAAACTCAATCATATTATTTGCCACTTGATCAGAAGAATTTCTCGGCAAGCGATTTAATTTCTATTTATTCCGATTGGGTCAAAAAATATCCAATAGTTTCCATTGAAGATGGCTTGTCAGAAAATGATTGGGATAATTGGCAGATTATGACTAAGGCTCTTGGTAAAAAAATTCTTTTGATTGGCGATGATTTGTTTGTTACTAACAAAGAACGTTTAAAACAAGGAATTGAACATCGAGCCGGAAATGCTATTTTAATTAAGCTTAATCAAATTGGTACGGTAACTGAAACTATGGAGACTATTAAGTTAGCACAGAAGAATAATTACAAACTAATGATTTCTCATCGCAGTGGTGAAACTACCGATGACTTTATCGCTGATTTAGCAGTGGCTGTTTCGGCTGATTTTATTAAATCTGGATCATTAGCTCGAAGTGAAAGATTGGTTAAATATAATCGTTTAATGGAGATTGAGTTACAATTAAATAAAAAATGGTAATTATGAATAAAGATAAATCTTCTATTGAGTTACAATTAAATAAAAAATGGTAATTATGAATAAAGATAAATCTTCTTCTGAGCCCTCACCCTTTAAGCCCCAACATCGTCCGGTAGTTTTATTACTTCTGGATGGTTGGGGAGTGTCAGAAACACGAGAGAATAATGCTATTCGTCAAGCTAAGATTCCCAACTTTAAGAATTTAGTGGCTAATTATCCCGCGGCTATTATTAGTGGCAGTTCTAAAAAAGATAGCATTAATTATACTCTGATCGGAACTGGCTCTTTAAACCCTAAGGCTGAATCCTTGTCTAAAATAATTTCAGATCGAAAATTACGGCAGATTAAGATTGCTGAGACTGAAAAATTTGTTTTGGTTAGTAATTTTTTTAACAACCATGAAAAGCAATTACCCGGAGAGGATTATGATTTAGTTTCTTCGGTGATTAAAACCTCTGAGGAAGTTGATATTAAAATGGCTACAACTGAGGTAGTTAAGCGTTTGCGTCAGGCCCTGAAGAGTGATAATTATGATTTTATTTTGTTAAGTTTAGCTAATATTGATAGCGTTAGCCATGCCGGTGATTTTCAAAAAACAATCAAGGCTATTGAATTTATCGATCGGGCTATTTTAAAAATTTCCCAATTGGTTTTGAGCCAAAAAGGAGTTCTGCTAATTACCAGTAGTCATGGTTATGCTGAGCAAGTTTTTGATTTACAAACTGATTTAGCTACCTTAGAAAATACTGATAACCCAGTCCCGTTTATCGTTGTTGGTCAGGAATATGCCGGAAAGACTATTGGTCTGGAAGAAGCTCCAGCTAACGATTTGAGCTTGCTTGATCCTGTTGGTTCGCTTTTAGATATTTCTCCAACCATTCTGCATATTTTGGGGTTAGATATTCCTAAGTCTATGGAGGGGGAGAGTCTGATTTAGCAAAATATTTGACAAATGGTATTATTAATGATAGGTTGTATAACATTGAAAATAATTAGTAACTTAAAATAAAAGAGGAGAAAAAAATGGCAATTTCTAAAACAGTTTATGGAGGAGAGATTGAGCTTTTAAAAAAGCTCAGGCATGATTTGGGATTTGAGCCCGTGTCAGATGAGGAAATTATTAAGGAGGATGAAGTAAATAAAGTGCTCGAGACTTACTTTAAGAGAATCGGTGAGCAATTTGCCACGCATTATTTGCCAGGGCAATTAAATCGAATATATTTTAAAGTAGCCGACAAAGATCATCCTGGGTTTACTGCCTTTACTGCTTATTCCTCGACCTTCTTTGGTTAAAAAACCAACCAACAAAAAACCCGACATGCAAAATGTCGGGTTTTAAATTGGCTCAAAATTTAGAATAGTAAATAGGCCAGAAGACTGATAATTATTCCTAAAGCGCTGCCAGCTAAAACCTCTCTCTTGGTATGACCAATTTTTTCTAAGAGGTGCGGGTATTTTTGGTCGAGGACGTTGTCGTTCTTTAAATCCTTAACTAGAATATTTAGAACTTCTCCGTGTTGGCTTAAATAATTTCTGAGACGTAGAGCGTCGTTGATAATAACTATCGCAATAACAAAGCTAATAGCAAATAAAGGCGAAAATAATCCTTCGGTTAGGCCGGTGATAGTGGTCAGCGATACCATCAGGGCACTATGACCAGAAGGCATACCAGCATAGGTGAAGACAAAAAAATCCCTGATCTTTAATTTCTGTTTTTTCTGTTTAATAGATATTTTTATAACCTGAGCAGTGGCCGCCGAGACAAAGGGAACTAAGAGTACTAAGTGATGAGCGATGAATTGTTTGATAATAATTAGCATATTAAATATCTAAGTTGGTAACATTTTTAGCATGGGTTTGAATGAAGTGCTTGCGTGGAGCGACGTCATCTCCCATTAACATGTCAAAGACTCGGTCAGCGAGAGCGGCATCTTCTACTGTTACTTGTTTGAGGATTCTCTTTTCAGGATCCATAGTTGTTTCCCAAAGTTGTTCTGGATTCATTTCACCCAAACCTTTGTATCTCTGAATATTAATTTTAGGAGACTTTTTTTCTTTAGCTTCGGCTGCCTCTTTGGCCTCTTCTTCAGTTTCTTCGTTTTCTTCATTTTCATCCTCACCACCGACTTGTTCGGTAATTTCGGCGGTTGCTCCACCTAGATTTTTAATTATCTCAATTTTTTCTTCATCGGAATAAGCATAATGAACTGAGGTTCCTTTCTTGATTTGGTAAAGCGGTGGTTGGGCGATATAGACATGACCGCCGGTAATTAACGAAGAGAAGTGGCGGAAGAATAATGTTAACAACAGAGTTCGGATATGAGCTCCGTCAACGTCGGCATCAGTCATGATGATGACGCGGTGATATCTTAATTTACTTAAATCAATTTGGTCATCAATATTAGTGCCCAGAGCAATAACTAAATTTTTGATTTCGTTATTGGCGAGCATTTTATCTAAACGAGCTTTTTCTACATTTAAAATCTTTCCTCGAAGAGGTAAAATCGCTTGGAATTTTCGATTTCTTCCTTGCTTGGCGCTACCTCCAGCCGAGTCTCCCTCAACGATATATAATTCGCATTCTTCCGGATGGCGAGATGAGCAATCAGCTAATTTTCCTGGCAAAGTCATGCCTTCCAGGGCGCCTTTTCGAAGAATGGTAGCGCGAGCAGTTCGCGCGGCCATCCGAGCTTGAGCGGAGAGAACACATTTTCCGACCATTGCTTCAGCTTCTTTGGGGTGTTCTTCTAAGAAGGTGCTAAAAGTTTCACCGAAGATTTGTTCAACATAAGTCTTGACTTCAGCATTACCTAATTTAGCTTTAGTTTGACCTTCAAATTGTGGGTCAATAATCTTGACGCTGATAATCGCGGTTAATCCTTCGCGGACATCTTCACCGGTTAGATTTTCATCTTTTTCTTTAATTAAATTATGTTTGCGAGCATAGGAATTGAGAGTTCTAGTGAGCGCAGTCTTAAAGCCCATTAAATGGGTGCCACCTTCGGGATTGTGAATATTATTAGCAAAAGCAATTGATGTTTCATTGTATTGATCATTATATTGCAGGGCAATTTCTACTCGAGTATCGTGCATAGTTTTGTCGCAATAGAAGATAGTATCATTTTTGACGGTTTGATTGCGATGCAGAGCTTTGACGTAGGACTTAATGCCACCCTCAAAATAGAATTGATAATGCTTCGGGCTATGACCTGATCTCTCGTCAATAACGTTCATGGTAATTCCTTTATTCAAGTATGATTGTTGGCGAAGGCGATCTAAAATTTTACCCCAATCAAATTCGGTTTCAGTAAAAATAGTAGCGTCTGGCTTAAAAATAATAGTCGTACCAGTTTTTTTGCTAATCCCGGTCGGTATTACTTTTTTGAGAGGTTTACCCATTTTATATTCTTGAGACCAGGAATGACCATCACGATAGATCTCGGCTCTTAAATATTCACTTAAAGCATTAACGACGGAAACACCAACACCGTGTAATCCTCCAGAAACTTTGTAGCCACCACCACCGAATTTTCCACCGGCATGTAATTTAGTTAAAACTGTTTCTAAAGCTGAAAGTCCGGTAATTTTATGTTTTTCAACTGGAATACCCCGACCATTATCATCTACTTTTACCATGCCATCTTTAAGTAAAGTAACAGTGATTTCGTTGGCATAGCCGGCCATAGCCTCATCAATTGAATTATCAACCACTTCCCAAATTAAATGATGTAATCCGGCCGCTGAGGTTGAACCAATATACATACCGGGACGACGTCTAACTGGATCAAGACCTTCTAAAACGGTAATGGCATCAGCTCCGTAATTCGATTTTACTTTTTTGTTTTCGGACATATAAAAATAAAAAAATACACCTAAAATGTGATATTTTTTCTTTAATTTTGTTAATTTTTTCTACTTATATTCTAGCAAAATAATTGAGGTTTGACAATAGAATTTAGAAAAAAATAATCATTGACAAAAGGATTGTTTTTTAGTAAATTAAGTTATTATTCCCTCGTGGAATAATCCTGGGCTGTCGGGGAAGTACAGTCTCGTTATTTAAAATAAAAAAATATTTTGTCATGGCAGAAAAATTTAATGTCACCGGCGAACAATATTTCGGCATTACTGGACAAGTGCTAGAAATTATTAAACAGCTCCGTCAAAAAGGCGGTAGTCCACTTAATCCTCATCTGGTAAAAATGGCTCTGCAAGAAATTGTAGAGGGTAAGTTTAGGCCAGCTTCAATGTTAAGGCTTATTTCTGGCGATGCAGTGTTGTGGCTAAAAGCCTCGGATGGTAAGGCCATTATTTATAATGCCAGTAAGACATTTAAGTCTTCTATCGATTCTGATTTTGTTGATTGGAAATTGATTGGCCCGAGTGAGGCAACCGTAGAGACCCTCATTAATGTTTATGAGGTGATTGAGGACGGAACTTTTCCTCAGATTTTCTCATCCTTAAGTGCTGATTTAGACAAATTAGTATTGACTCAAGCGCAAGTTATCGACTTCTGCGAAGCACATTCCAATTGGCTTCGTCAGGGTGGAGATATCACTTTTTTCTTAATCAAGGAAAAAAGGAAATATTTTGTGGTTATCGTGTATGTCTCTTCCGGTGGTCTGCATGTCGATGTCCTTGACTTTAAGAATGACCATGTCTGGCCTGCAAAGCTTCGTCATCGTCTTGTCGTCCCGCGGATGGCTTAATTTCTTTTTCCCTTGGATTTTTAGGACATAACGTTCTAAGAATCCAAGGGATTTTTTATTTTGGAGATTATTAGTAATGATGGTATAATGCTACTGATAAATTATAATTTATTTAAAAAAATATATGAAGATCTTAGTGACTGGCGGTGCTGGTTTTATCGCCTCTAATTTAGTGGATAGATTGATTGATGCTGGTCATCAGGTGGTAATTATTGATAATCTGTCTTCAGGCTTGAAGGAGTATATCAATCCCCAAGCCCATTTCTATCAATTAGATATTTTGGCTCCGAAAGTGGAAGAAATTTTTGCCTTACAGAAATTTGATTTAGTTTTTCATTTAGCGGCCCAGATTAGTGTTATAAAGTCAGTGGAAGATCCGGAATTTGATAATCGGGTTAATGTTTTGGGTGGACTCAATATTCTATCTTGTTGTTTAAAGCACCAAGTTAAAAAGATTGTTTTTGTTTCAACCGGCGGAGCTTTATATGGTGAGGCTGAAGTAATTCCCACCCAGGAAGATTATCCCACCTATCCTTTATCTCCTTATGGAATTCATAAATTAACTTTTGAAAAATATTTGAATTATTATCACGCTGTTTATGGTCAGAATTATACTACGCTACGCTTAGCAAATGTTTACGGTCCACGGCAGTATAAGGGCGGGGAATGTGGAGTTGTTTCCATTTTTATTGATAATGCTGTTTCGGATCGAGAGAGTATTGTTAATGGTGATGGTTCTAAAACTAGAGATTTTGTTTATGTGAGTGATGTAGTTGAAGCATTGATGAGAGCGGCGGCGACTGATTATGTTGGAGCTATTAATATCGGCACTGGAATTGAAAAAAGTGTCGCCGACGTTGTTTTAGCGATTGAGCTAGCACTGGGACAAAGTATTAAAAAGAAATTTGGACCAGCGAAGGCCGGAGAGCAAGAAAGAAGTTGCCTAGATATTAGTCGCGCCAAACAAATTTTAGGTTGGGAGCCTCAGGTGATGTTAGATGAAGGTATTAAAAAGACTATTGCCTGGTCAAGGTAACAGATTAATCGATAATTAAATTTTTTAAATCAGATATGGGCCAACAGCTTTCTATTTTTTCATATGAACCGAGTAAAATGGTAAAAAATTTTTACTTATTTTTTGATACAGAAACGACTGGACTTCCTAAAAACTATAATGCCTCCTATGAAGACCTGGATAATTGGCCTAGAATAGTGCAGTTGGCTTGGGTGTTAACGGACGATAAGCAAGAGGTTTTGGAAAAAAAGACTTTTATCATCAAGCCTGATGGTTTTAGTATTCCAGCAGCTTCTTCAGCGGTTCATGGTATTGACGATGTTAAGGCTAATGAGTTGGGTGTTTCAATTATTGATGTTTTAAATGATTTTAATCAATCTTTGCAGAAAAGCCTTCCTACTTTAGTGGCTCATAATATTCTTTTTGATATTAATGTTTTGGGGGCTGAGTTCTTACGGGCTAATATTTCAACTAATTTTATGGATCTCTCTCAAATTTGTACTATGAAAAGTAGTATTGAATTTTGTGGTCTGGCTAATCGAAAATTTCCCAAGTTAGCCGAACTCTATCGTCAATTATTTAACTCTGATTTTTCTAATGCCCATGACGCCTTGGCGGATGTTCTAGCTTGCTACCAATGTTTTTTTGAATTGAAAAAAAGGCAGATTATTAAATAATCAATTTCAAGATCTCTTGGCATTTTATCCGTTTTTTGTTATACTTGAATTATAATAATCTAATTTATTTTTTATGGCTGTAAGTACTATACCTAAGAAGGTTTTATTAGCTGATGATGAAAAAGCAATTGCTAAAGCTTTGTCACTTAAGCTAGCCAAGGTCGGTTTCGTTGTTGATATTGCTGTTAATGGAGTTGAGGCGATTGAAAAGGCTAAGGCAGGCAAGTTTGATATTATTGTGTTGGACCTTATTATGCCCGAGAAGGATGGTTTCGCTGTTTTAGAATATTTAAAGGAAAATAAAATTACTACTCCAGTGCTCGTAGCTTCGAATTTAAGTCAAGAAGAGGATTTGAAGCGAGCTCAGGATTTAGGTGCTGTTGATTATTTTGTTAAATCTAATATGTCTTTACAGGAAATAGTTGATAATATTAAAAAAGTACTAAAGGTATGATTTTAAAACTGAGTGATGAGCTTTTGCAAGTTATTTTAGTTGAGAAAGATTTTGTGTCGAGTGAAGACATGAAGAAGGCCGTTGACTTTGCGCAAAAGAATAATGTCGCTATTTTAGACTATCTCTTTACTCAAAATATTTTAACCACTGACCTTTTAGGCCAGGCTTTAGCGGAATATTATAAGATTCCGTATTTTGATTTAAACACTCATGAGCTAAACGCTACCCAGGTTTTGAAGTTACCGGAAGAGTTGGCTCTTAAATATAATCTTTTATTCTTAGTGGAAAATAAAGACCAAATTCTTTTGGCGACCGATGATCCAACTCAAGAAGGAATGCTTGAGGCCCTTAAGCCGATTTTTCCGAATAAGAAGATTTTGTTTGCTTTTTCTCTGCCAGATGATATCCGAAATAAATTTGTCTTCTATCGTCAAACGCTGGAAACACGTTTTGCTGCTATTTTGCAAGAGAAAAAAAGAGTTGCGCCGGAGATAGTTGATGAGATTGTTAAGGACGCTATTTTTTATCGTGCTTCTGATATCCATTTCGAGCCAACAGCGACCGAAGTTCTAATTCGTTTTCGTATTGATGGTGTCTTGCAGGATGCCGGTCGGATAACTAAGGAATATTATGATAATATTTTAAATTTGATTAAGGTTTTGGCCCGTATTAGGACTGATGAACATTTGTCAGCCCAAGACGGTGCTATTCGTTATGAAGCTGAAGGAGGAGCTAATATTGATTTGCGGGTTTCCATTATCTTAACCATTAACGGTGAAAAAGTAGTTATTCGTCTTTTGTCCCAGTATACTGGAAATTTATCTTTTGTTGACTTAGGGTTATCTGCCAGCGATCAAAAACTACTTGACTTTAATATGCATCGTCAGTTCGGTATGATTTTAGTCACCGGTCCGACTGGGT
>JBAYNC010000035.1:0-9295 GCA_041679025.1 Patescibacteria group bacterium | reverse complement strand
GATTGAGAGAGTCCAAAATGAAAATTCGCTGTTTAACAGCGCTTTGAAAAAATTAGTTAATTCTTCTGAAAAAGAATTGGATGATTTTTTGAAACAGAAGTTTGAAGGTAAAGACGAAAACAACGTCTTGCATCTTATTTCTGGTGGCAAAAAAATAATAATTAAAGCCCTTGATGGTAAAGAACTCATTGCTAATGCTAAGAAGACTTTTAAGTCAGGTATTGATTCAGATTTTGTAAATTGGGAATTAAATACTGAAGGATTGGCTACTGAAGAAACACCAACTAACGTTTATGAAATGGTGCACGACGCAACATTTATTCAGATGTTTAACTCTTTACCTGTTAATTCAGAGAAGCTGGTGATGACTCAACATCAGATTATCAATTTTTGTACAATGCATGCTTCGTGGCTTCGTCAAAATGATTACGCAACTTTCTTTTTAACAAAAAAAGATTGGAATGCTCCAGCAAGTGATAATAATCTTTTTGTGGTCCTCGTCCGCGTGGACTCTGATGGTCTGAGCGTCCGTGTCGCTCGCTTCGGGTTTGGCCATGTTTGGCTTGCTGAGTGTCGTCGTCGTTTGGTGGCCCCGCAACTTATTTCTTAGACCATTTAACACTTTGGTCCTTGACCCTTTGTCCCCCTGGATTCTTGGAACTTAAAGTTTCTTGAATTCCGGGGGATTTTTTTATATAGTGAGAAAAATAATTATTCATCAACCCTCATATTATACCCCCAAAATCTGTGGGGATATTGTGTCCAAAAGTTGGAGAAATTGGTGTTAATTAGTCCAAAACTATAATAGGTTGAGAAACTGATTATATTCACTTTATTCAATGTTTTCGCTACTTTGCTAGACTTTTCACAATATTTTCAGAAACGTGCATGGCGTTTGCTAACCTGTTATAGGAGTCTAACTCCTATCCGGGGTTCGAATCCCCGTCTCTCCGCAGTAAGGGACGAAGTAGCTCTAAAAGCTCACTTCGTCTTTTGTTTTAGGGCATTTTCATCAGTTTGAACCCGTTCCAAAGCTTATTTTCTAATCTTGATTTTATCAATATTTATGCTATAATGACATTAATATGGACGATAATATTAAGTAATTATATTTGGATATTATGAAGGATAATAGTCAAAAGTCTCAAATTATTATTTACAAGACTGAAGATGGACAGACTAAAATAGATGTCCGTTTTGATGGTGAAACGGTATGGTTGGCGCAGAGTGTTTTAGCTGAATTATTTCAGACCACTAAACAAAATATAAGTTTACATATTAAGAATATTTTTGAAGAAGGCGAGCTTCAGCCAAATGCAGTTGTCAAGGAATACTTGACAACTGCCTCAGACGGCAAAAAATACGGAGTAAATCACTATAATTTAGATGTTATTATCTCCGTCGGTTATCGCATTAAAAGTCCTATCGCCACTGCTTTTCGCCAATGGGCAACTGTTCGTTTGAGAGAATATATTGTTAAAGGTTTTATGATTGATGATGAACGATTAAGAAATCCCGATTTGCCTTTTGATTATTTTGAAGAATTAACGCGTCGCATTGCCGATATCCGAACTTCTGAAAAACGGTTTTATCGAAAAATTACCGATATCTATGCGACAAGTATTGATTATGACCCTGTTGATAGCCAAAGTGTCTTGTTTTTTCAAACAGTGCAAAACAAAGTGCATTGGGCAATAACCGGTAAAACTGCGGCTGAATTAATTAGTGAGCGAGTTAACAGTAAAAAACCAAATCTTGGTATGACTAGTTGGCGCGGAATAAAACCGAGAAAGGACGAATTAATGATTGCTAAAAATTATCTAAGTGAGCCAGAAATTGCTGCTCTTAATAATTTAGTAGAGCAATATTTGGTATTTGCTGAAGGGCAGGCAATGCGTCGCGTGCCTATGTATATGAAAGATTGGATCACTAAACTTAATGGATTTTTAACAATTAATGATCGCGCTATTTTAGATAATGCCGGAAAGATTTCGCATGAGCTGGCGAAAGAATTAGCAGAGAAAGAATATTATAAATTTTATAAAAAAAGTTTAGAAAAACCAAGTAAGGCAGATAAGGATTTCGAAACATTTATTAATAAAACTAATAAACTAGTTGATAAAAGTAAAAAGAAAAAATAATAAAAATATTTATGAAGTTGAGGTATATAATAATTAAAGTTAAAGATATTCAGAGAGCTAAAAAATTTTACTCTCGTCTTTTAAACATGGAGCCAACAAAAGAAGAGCGTGATAGAATGGTTGTGTTTGATTTGCAGAATATAAAAATAGGTTTATATAATCCTTTGGCTGATGGATATTCTTTGTCTGAGTCTGATTTTGGAAATAATTATTATGCATCCTTTGGAGTAGATGATGTCGAGCTTGAATTAAGACGAGTGTCTGATTTTGCTGAAATCATTTGTCACAAAAAAGTAGATTACCATGATTGGTTTGAATTTAAGGATTCAGAGGGAAATTTATTGGAGGTACATAAAATATAGAACAAAAAATAATAATTCATATTTTGATATTAATATTTTTTGTTGGCGTTTTTAAACATTTCAGTTCTAACAACGTCCACGACACTCCGCAGTAAGGGACGAAGTAGCGCTATACGCTCACTTCGTCTTTTGTTTTTGGGGGTTTTCAGCAGCTCGAACCCACTCCAAGGTTCATTTTTCAATCTTGATTTTATCAATATTCATGCTATAATTATTTTAAAAATTAGATATTAAAATATATGAAAAAGATAAATGTCCAAGGTCTTGAAATAGCTATTATCTCTCAAGGGGATAATGATTATATTTCTTTAACGGATATGTTGAGAGCTAAGGATGGTGATTTTTTTATTTCTGATTGGTTAAGAAACAGAAATACCGTTGAATTTTTAGGTATTTGGGAGCAGATAAATAACCCTAATTTTAATTATGGCGAATTTGCCATAATTAAAGGTAAGGTAGGGCTAAATAGTTATAAAATAAGTGTAAAGGAATGGTCGGATAAGACAAATGCCATTGGGCTACGGGCCACAGTTGGTCGCTATGGCGGTACATATGCTCATAAAGATATTGCCTTTGAGTTTGGAACGTGGATTTCGCCCCAATTCAAGCTATATTTAATTAAAGAATTCCAAAGATTGAAAATTGAGGAAAATGAAAGATTAATTCTGGGTTGGGATGCCAAAAGAATGTTGACAAAGATTAATTATAAAATTCACACCGATTCCATAAAAGAAAATATTGTCTTACCACAAAAATTATCCGTCACAGAAGCTACGATTATTTATGCTAATGAAGCCGATGTTTTAAATATGGCTCTTTTTGGACTAACAGCCATGGAATGGAAAAGTAAAAACAAAAATAAAAGTGGTAATATGCGCGATTATGCCGATGTGGCTCAGTTAGTATGTTTAGTAAACCTAGAAAGTTTAAATGCCGAATTCATTAAAATGGGATTATCACAAGAGGAAAGATTATTAAAACTTAATGAGACGGCTATTATTCAGATGAGATCATTGTTAGAAAATAAAAATATTGAAAAGCTATTGAAATAAATGGATCATTTCTTTGGCAAGAAGCTTGTTGCCTTAGAATGGTATGTTATAATTTAAACCATGATGAATAAAATTATAAAGGCAATCACATTATTTATAATAATTTTTGCCACCACGTCTCTGATTATGACCCAGATAATTACTATGGATAGGTATATCTTGAATATGCTGTTTTTGTTAGCCGTTTCTTTAATTATTATTTTCTGTTTTAAGAAAACATTAATGGAGGTTGTTAGTAAAACGCATAGATATGAGTTTATTTTTATTTTCATGTTCTCTTTAATTATTCATGTAGTTTCTTCGTATTTTATACTTAGTTTTTTAAATCAGCCGGTCTGGCCATTTGATAGTAGGGGAACTTCTTTTTTACTTATGAATAAATTTTATCTTTGGGTTAAGCCACTGGATGTATTTGTTCAACAATTGCTCATTATTGTCTTAGTCAAGAAATTATATCAATATAAATTAAGTCTTAGGCAAATAACGATTTTATTTATTTGTGGGTTTGGGTTAATTCATATTTTCCAAGTATTTAAAACTTCTCTAATCATCGGTCTAGGTTTTACGTTCGTGGCCATGTTGTCGTCGCTGGTGTACCCCTATATGATATTGAAGGTAAGAAATGGGTATCTTTACAATTATATGATTCATTTGGGAATATATAATATTGTCGCGCTGACGGCCTGGATATTTTTTTGAAACACTTATTTTTGTTGTGGTTTTAAGGCGGTTTAGTTCTAACAACGTCCACAACACTCCGCAGATTACAAATAGCCCTAAATTAGGGCTATTTTTTGATAGAGAGTTTATTGCCAAGCGAGGCATGGTATTGCTATAATATAATTATTAAAACTTGCTCCCATTATTCATGCTTAAATTCAAAAAAGCCTTTACACTTATTGAGCTTCTGGTCGTCATTGCCATTATTGGTATTTTAGCGACTGTCTCTGTTGTTGCTCTTTCTAATGCTAGATCTAAATCTCGTGATACGAAGAGAGTTGGGGATATGAAACAGATTCAGACTGCTCTGGAATTATTCATTAATGATAATGGTCGCTACCCAACTGAGGGGGAATGGGCCCAAGGATCTTTATTTTCAACTTCCTCCCTGGCTACTACTACTTATCTCCAAGTTATCCCAACTGCCGTAACTCCGACTGATGGGGTATGTACCGAAGAACAAAATAGTTTCAGCTACGCTTCTGTTGATAATGGAAGCTCCTATTCCATTTCTTTTTGTTTAGGAAATACTATTGGTTTCGTTGGCGCTGGCCCTAACATTCTGACTCCGGGAGGAATGATGTCTATCCCGGAAGAACCAGTTGCCCAATATACCCTTATTTATCTTGCTGGTTATAACGGATCACTCACTGGCATAACTTCCCAAACGGTTAATAGCGGTGGAAGCGGAACGGAGGTTGTGGCTATTCCTAATTCTGGTTATAGTTTTGAAAAGTGGAGCGACAATGACTCTACCAACGCTACTCGAACCGATACTAACGTTGCTGGTAATATTAATACTACCGCTAGTTTTGTTTGTGCTCCAAATTGTGAGGGCAAAAATTGTGGTAGCGATAGCTGTGGCGCTACTTGCGGTTCTTGTACGGGACAAGATATTTGTACTAATGGAGTGTGTGGAGCCCCACCTTTTGATTGTGGTACTAGTCAAGTTACAGTTACGAGTTTGGGAAATTATACCTGTGGCGCCAATGATCTCTGCGTCTATGATACTGTCGAAATTGGAACTCAATGTTGGTTAAAACAGAATATAAATATTGGCGCTAGAGTTAATGGCGCGAGCAACCAGTCTAATAATAGTTCTCTAGAAAAATATTGTTATAGCGACAATCTCAATAACTGTACTACCTATGGAGCTCTATACCAGTGGGGGGAGGCTATGCAATATTCTGTTTTGGCCGAAGCTCAAGGAGTTTGTCCGACTGGTTGGCATATCCCAACCGACGGAGAACAAAATACTCTAGATCAATACTTAACTGATCCACCAAATACTTGTAATGCCTCTAGGTCGAGTAATTGGGAGTGTAATAGTGCTGGAGGTAAGTTAAAAGAGGTCGGCACTTCTCATTGGGACACTCCTAATGTTGCTACTGATTCTTTTGGGTTTGCCGCTCTCCCGGCCGGCAATCGCCTTTTTAATGGAGTATTTGCTGATCAAGGACTCTTTGCTAACTTTTGGTCATCTTCTGTTAGCGGACCTACTGCCTTGAGTCGGAGTTTACTTTCGGCAGTTGCTAGCGTTAGTCGTTATTCTTATGGCCAGACCTATGGTTTTTCTGTTCGTTGTCTAAAAGATAACAACTAGTTCTCTGGTGGCTTAAGCCCTAATTGACTGAGTGAAAATATTTAAGTATATTAATAGTGTTAATATTAATAATTTTAAAGACAATAATATGGTTGAAATAATTTTTGAGTCGCATAGTACTACCTTCGATAATGAAAATCACGTCTCTTCTGGTTGGAACGATGTTGGTCTTTCTGATTTAGGGAATAAGCAATCAATTGAATTAGGTGAGCGCCATAAAGACGAAGGCTTTGCAGCTATTTTTTGTTCCGATTTGAAGCGGTCATATAATACTGCTGAAATAGCTTTTGCTGGTAGAGGATTTAACATTATCAAGGATGTCAGGCTAAGAGAATGCAATTATGGAGACTTAACGCAACATCCCAGTTCTGAGGTGGACCCTGAGAAGCCAAAACGCATTTCTGTGCCGTTTCCAGGCGGTGAGAGTTATGAACAGACGGCTGAAAGGATGGGTAATTTTTTAAGGGATTTGCTAAGAGATTATGATGGTAAAAAAGTAATGATTATTGGTCATAGAGCGACTCAGTATGGACTCGAGCATTGGATTAAGGGAGTGTCAGTTAATGATACAGTTACTGCTCCTTGGAAATGGCAACCAGGGTGGAATTATACTTTGGAGAAAATAGATTAATTTCGTATTTTATGAAAATAGTTATAGCCGGTAGTGCCAGCTTGCAAGATGAAATAAAAAAATGGGTACAATATTGGAATAGTCAAAAAGACTGTTTGGTTTTAAATTATCCTGAGATTATACCAAAAGATAATTTTGCAGAACTTTATCCAGAGGTTCATAAGAATTTTTTTAAAGACATAATTAAGGCGGATATTCTATTTGTTGCCAATGAAAGGAAAAATGGTATTGATGGCTATATTGGAGCCGAAACCTTTGCTGAGTTAAGTTTTGGATTGGCGCAAAAATTAATTAATGGTAAAAATATTAAGTTAGTTCTTGCTAATATGCCGTCGGAAGAAGTCGCTTGCTATGAAGAAATAGCTTTGTGGAAGAAGTTAGGGTGGATTAGTGTCATCGCTAAATAATATGAATATTTACTTAATTGACAAGTTAACTCTAGAGGATCATTTTGCGAGCGCTAAATTGGAAAAAAATTATTTTTCTGACGATCTAATTGCCGACCCGAAAGTAACATGGGGGTGGTACGCTAAAAATCCAGAAACCTATGTTATGGCCAAAGATTGTAAAACCGGAGAAATTATTGGTCACCTCTTATTTTTACCGATTGATGATTATTTGTTTGAATTAATAAAAAGCGGTAATTATGTTGATACTAATATTACCCCCGAACATATTATTACTTATAACAAGCCTGGAATATATAAATTATATTTTTGCGTAGTCTGTGTTGCGCCTTTATACCGTCAACATAATATTTCTCGATTAATGATTGAGGCATATGCTAAAAAGTTTAGAGATTTAAAAAGCCGAGGTATAATTTTCTCGGAAGTGATTGCTGATGCTGTTACTTTAGAAGGAGTGAGATTTTGTGAAAGGGCATTGGGTATGAGAGCGATACAAAATTCTGCTCATAATTCCCATATTATGCAAGTCTCGGGGGATGATTTTTATAAGATATTACTAAATTTAGAATAATAAAGGGCAAAGACCTTGAAGCTTTTAGCTCTTATAATCAAATATGGCCCTCTGGTCGATAATTATAAATGTATTTAACGTGTAAATGGGGGGGGGTGCGGTTCGCCTACTTATTTTGATTAATTTAAAGTCTGATTTTTGACCCATTCGTTGATATTCTAGAAATATAAACTTTTTAAAATTTAATTAGCTCTAATTATATGTCAGAATTTAGAATTGTTTCAGCGACCAAGAATGATTTAAAGGCTTGTGAGTGGTTGGGAAAATTTAAGGAGTTTAAAGAAGCTTCGGGAGATTATGTTAATGCTAAATTTTTATCTCATTATTTAAGTCGAGATTTCTTTTTAGTTATAAAGAAAGGTCAAGAAGTCGTTGGTTATTTAGTAGCCGAGAAATTAAGGGCCGGAGGAACAGTTATTTGGTATTTGGCTGTTAAACCTAAATATCGCGACCATGGTCTGGGCCATCAATTATTGGAAGAATTTGAAGCTCGATGTCGAAAACATAAAATTGAATGGATTAATTTATACTCTCTAGAAAATAAAAAAACTTTGAATTTTTATAAGAGTCTTGGCTATAGCGCCGGGGAAAGGGAAGAGGAGTTTATAAAATTATTAAATGTGAAAAAGTTTAAAGATTTAAAGATTTAATTTTATGAGCTTCAAAGTGTCTAAAGAAGTTAAAATAGTCTCTTGGTCAACGGCGGTTCTGTGGTTTGGCTGGGGTTTTGGTGAGTCATTAATTCCAGTTTTTCTGTATCAATTTGCCAATAGCTACGCTGAAACTGGTTTGCTCAAGTCAGCTTTTGATATTACCGCTTTATTAATAACCCCGGTTATCGGTTATTACGCTGATAAGGTATCTATTAAGAAAATGATGTTAGTCGGTATTGGCTTGTATCTTCTGGTGGCCATTAACTATTATTTAGCTGGTGTTTTAGCTTGTGTTATTTTTGTTGTTTTTGCCCGTATTCTAAATGGTTTTTCTTGGCCACTGACCTGTATTAGTCGTGAAAGTTATATCTGTAAATATACGTCAAAAAATAAAATGGCTCGGGCTTTTGGTTATTTTGATACTCTGGGGATTTTAGCCTGGGTGTTGGCGGTTTGTTTAAGCTTATTTCTGGTGTCCAAGTTTGCTATTCATCAATTATTATTCTTAATTGCTCCAGCGGCCATTATTTCTTTTATTATAGCTCTATTTTTGCCAAATGGGACTAAATTAAAAAAAATAAAAAATTTAAAATTTAATTTGAAGCCATATAAAGAAGTTATTAGGGAAGTTCTTCGTTGGCCGTTAAAGTTGAGAACGGTAGTTTTATCAAGTTTTTTGATAAGCTTTGTTTCTAGCGCCTTTTTCTTTTTTATTCCTATTGAAGTTTGGAAAGTAAATTCAGATTTAAAGCAAATTATTATCTTGGCAATTTTTTATTCTTTGCCTGAGGCCTCAGGAAATTTACTCGGTTGGGTTATTGATAGGATAAAGATTAATAGAAGCTTAATTATAAGTTTTGTTGGCATATTAATTGTTCTTGTTTGTTCTATATTTTTTGATAGCTTTTTATGGCGTTTATCGGCCTTGATCTTGGTTGGTATTTTTGTTGAAGCTATTGCTCTTAGCCGCCGTCAGTTGATTGCTGATTTTAATATTAAAAATGACTATTTAATAATCAAAACTCATTATGGTTTTGGTGGTATCAGCGCTGTCTTGGATGAAATAACAAGTCTGGGTGGATTTATAGGTATTATTTTAATCGGTATAATAATTGATTCTGTTAATTGGTCGACGGCCTTGATATTAATGTCTTT
>JBAYNC010000034.1:0-10062 GCA_041679025.1 Patescibacteria group bacterium | reverse complement strand
GCCCATAGACCAAACACAGCTCGATTCTGAATATCATCAGAGGTATATTTGCCCCGGATCACTATCAATAACAAGGCTGAACAGATAACAGCGCAGACTAAGAATACAATAATCGCGATAATAAAATCTGACTCCAACGATTCACCTACGACATCAGTCTGAGTAATTTCCTTCTTAGCTTTATCAAACTTAACCAGCTTATATTCGACAGAATCAATACGAGTCACCCAAAAATAATTAACATTATAATAAGCAAAGGTTAGGTTAGAATCATAAATAGCAAATCCCTTGTTATAAGCTTCGATTTGCCGATCAATGGGAATATTCTCATCGACATGAAGCAAGGTATCCTTAACCTCTTTTATTGTAACGAGACTAAAGACATAAACTACTTCTTTTCCGGAACTATCTTTTTTACAATCAAATTCAATTTGCTGGCTAAAGCTTTGGAGACAAAAAACAATTAACACAATAAATAATACAAACTTTTTTTTCATTTTTCACAAGTATTTAAGATTAACAATATTAGATTAACTACAATACCACCTACGAAGTAGACGATTTTGATAATTAATCTAATTAATCCTGTTTTTAAAGAACTAAGTAATAGAAAAGCATACAGAATAACACTATTTTTGTCAATCTATTATTATTGACAAAAAGGTACCAACGTGATATATTTTTTTTGTTAAATAGGTCGTTAAAAAACAAAGTTGTTTTTGGTTAATTGCTAAACCCATCTAGATGAGGTGGCGTTAGTAATTAATCAAGTATTAACTTTAAACAATGTAACGATGAAAAAAATTATATTAAAAATTGGTGATCTTTTAATTGACTCAAATGAGCCGCGCTCAATAAGAGAAAGAATGGCAACGGGCATAGCCGGAATCATAATATTTATTGCCCTAGTATTTGCTATTGCTAACCATAACAATGGCACGCAATCTGATTTTTTAGGAGACCCGGCAACACAAGAGTTAGTGCAAGAAAACATTGCAGCCCATAATTATTAAAATAAAAATCAATCTTTAAATATATAAGAATGGAAAGTTTATCTAACCTCAGAAGCATGGACCCATATATACTAGTGTCCACCATATTAATGTTTTTATTTATTCTTCGTTACCTCGCAAAGAATAAAGTTTATCAAGTCCGAATTAACGGGCAAATAAAGAAGATGACTATAAGAACCTGGGGGCAAGTCAGCTGGGACAAAAATAGCACCAACCTTGGCTCTGCTGATGATTTAGCAGAACTTTATAAACGCTATCCAGGGATTACCAGAAGATCTCCAATCGTCGCTACGTATAACTGGGCGAGAGAAGGTAATTTTAAATATCTACTTTCAAATGGAAAATTTCAAACGGCTTTTTTATCTACGGAATTAAATAAAAGAAAATTCAGATATTTAATGCTCGTGGAAAAGTAAGCTACTCCAACCAGAACTAAAACAAAGGAAGTCAAAACAATGACCTCCTTTTTTATTTTCTAAATTAGTTTTCGACTATCTAACTTAATAGCTTTAATCTTTTTTTATTCAATAATTGAATTTGAACTAAGACAGCCGCTAATTGGCGACCAGATGTTGACATAAATATAAAAAGATGATATAAATAAATGTTAAAACTAATCTTTGAAAAATAAGGCTAAATTGAATTAATTATTAGAATTATCTGGTTAATAGGTAGCTCTAAAAATTAATTCAATTATATTAAACCTTAAAACACACAGAGAAATGGAAGATAAAATAACATTAAGCAAAGAGGAGACTGCCATAATCAAGGCAGCCATCGCTAAAAAGGTAGCATCAATAATACAGATTTTTAATTATCAAGTAAGAAGATTTGAATCGGAAATGAAAGGATCATTCCAAAAAAATCTGGAGAGAAATTATACTAAAGGCCGGGGTGGTAAGGGGTGTTTTGATGAGATCTTCAACCTGGACATGGATGCCATAAACGACGGCATAATTCTGGAAAACCTACTTTTCTCTCTCGGTGAGACCAAGGACAATGGCCGTTCAGAATTAAGCAAAATGGCAGTGAAAAGAGCGGCGCAAAAAGATGAAAGATTTAAAATCTGGTTAATGTCTTTCATTGCCGGGGTTTCCAACTATGACGAACTTAGAGGTCGCCCAGACAGGATCCAGGCATCATATTTAGATGACCTGGTCTAGTATAGATCTAATAATTTTAGGAATAAAAGGAGCTTAATGAAAGCTCCTTTTCTATTGACAAACTAATAGCCAAAGGCCATACTAAACGATAATAGAACTTTGAAAATACAATCCAGATACCGCAAATCTTTAAATAATGAAAATAGAATTCACTGAAATTCAAAATTGGGGGGTTAATATTCTAACCCTAACATTCGTTGCCACATTATTCTTTACCTCTTTACAGGGCTATACGCTGATAAAGCAAATCGGAAAAATTACAAGAAACAAATCTGGAAAATCAGTATCCTTTGTCTTCTTTTCTATTTATACCTCTTCAGCCCTAGCTATAACAATTTTTGGTCTATATAAATCTAGTTTAGCCCTAACTATTAATGGCCTACTCGGATTTATATCGCTGATAATTTTGATAAAGCTATTTCAGTTTAAGAAGATAGAACGAAAAGAAAAAATACTTGGCCTCATCTCAACCCTAACTATTCCGCTGGTAATTATTGTCCCACAAAAAGATATATTATATCTAATCCTGGGATTAGTAGTTCTAGCGACAATTATTTCGCAAATAGTTGAGATTTGGAAGAATAGAAGTTCGGGATCAGTTTATCCCGGTCAAACCATTGTCAGTATTTTTTCTTCACTCTTCTGGCTGATCTACGCCCTGACTGCCAATATCTGGCCAATGAAAATTATCAATTCGATAAGTTTTATATTATGGATAGCTCTACTGCTATCATATCTAAAATTTAGAGAGCCAAAAGATTCTAACTCCTAAAAATCCTGAAACTAAATCAGGATTTTTTTATTTGGCATTTAAATCTTTTATGTATCAAAAAACCCCATTATAAATGTGGGGTTTTAACTTTTTGAGGTTGGCAGACATAAGGATTTGGAACTAAATTATATACTTCCAATAACTCACTAAAAGAACTAATTTCAACTCGTCGAATTCCATCCTTATTCATATGGCGCGAATAATGTACTACTGACTGATAATCGTATATTAATGCCACATGACTATACAAATAAGCGACCGAGCCCCTTCTTATCAGAAAAACAATTTTTCCAATATTATTTGGATCAGAAAGCCCATCGTATGATCTAATAATTGGTTGTTCAGAAAAATCTATCGACAGACCAACTTCACTATATATCATACGAATAAAAGAAACGCACTTGAAATTAAATGGGTATTGGGCTCCAACATGTCTATCAGCTACTGAAACAATATCGCTTTCTTTCATTAGTTAATTTTTTAAATAACTACTTTGATTTTTAATTTTATGACAGCTAGTCAAAAATGTCAATTATTTGCAAAAATGACCCACAACCCAAACACTGAAAATAGTTTATTTAATATTCACGGCCAATAAAAAAAGGATCAGAATTGATCCTTTTGTAAAAATTAGATTTTCTTCTCTTCTTATCCCAGCGTCGTAATTAAAGACATAATGATGACGACAATAATCCCAACCACCAAATGGGCAATATAGGAAGTTTTCCCTTCATCATCGGCGTCATCAAAGTCGAATTCAAATAGCTCTGACTCCAAGACTTTTCTCCGACGAAATTTCTTAAACCACGGTACCCAAGGAGTTAATTTGACCTTAATTGGTACTCTGCGACGGGCAAAATTTCGGCGAAAACTCCATGACCAGAAGATAATAAAAAGAACCAAGGCAAAGACATCAATAACTTTATCCTTAAAGTCCTTTCCAACTAATTTCCAGGCAATCATTACCATGGTAAATTTTCCAACAAATGTCTTGGAGATATTATCGGCTTGATAGGCAATAGCACCCAGACTAGTATCAATAGCACCACCAATCTCCTTGCCGATACTGACATATTGTCCAATCTTTTCCAAATCACTCTCGACATCAAGAATTTTGTAATCTGACTCGAGATTTTTTAAGGCAGCCGGCGGAATATCGGATTCTCTGACCCAAATTAATTCACTCTTGGGCTGGTTAACAGCTGCATCATTTTTAGCAGTAGTGTCAGGAACAAGTGTCTCACTTCTTAACTGAAAAGAAGTAAAAATAATTACAATTATACAAATATACTTTTTCATTTTTTTTCCTCCGATTTTAAGCCAGTCCGACCGTTAAAAAATAGAACAATAAGAACACAATGGTAAATACTATTTGAGGCCATTCATATTTAGCCACACGCTCATAGGTGATAGTTTTGACTCCTCCCTCTTCATCAGCAACCTTTTTTTCTTTTAAAAAAGGAACTCCATTTTTGCTCCAATAGTGGCGAAACATGTAAAACAAAATGAACAGGATTGGAATACCGAATAATAAACCAGTAAAATCCCGGCCCATAATTTTCCAGGCGACCATCGCCAAAGTAAACATTCCAACATTGGTGTGAGCTAATTGCTCAGAATGTTTAGTTATGGCAGTCAGAGCTTCATTCATGGCAATACCAATCTCACGGCTAATACCGACAACTTTATCAGCGGTTTTAACCTGAGGATTGACTCCCAAATTTTTTCCATACTTTTTTTCCAGATCCATCAAGAGGCCAGGACAATAGATCTCCATGTCAGCTCGGCTCAAACAGATGTACTTATCTACCGCGACTGTCTGATTAGCAGAATTTTGATTATTTGTCTTGTTCTCCTGGGCATACATAGAATTTATGCCAAACAACGCCAAAAATAGCGTTAACTTAATAATTGTTTTCATTAATCCTCCTTGTTTTTAGTTTATTTTTATTGTTAAAAGACATTTTCATCAATAATATTATTAAATATTATTGACAATTTAAATTATCATATTATCGAATGTCTGTCAATAACCAGTACCTATCATTTTACCCAATAAAAAATGGCTCCTTTTTAGAACAGGAACCATTGTTTTTTCTACTGAGTAAACTCACGAATTAGCTTCGAGCGTTTTTCTTGTAACCAATCTCCAGAGACATAATTAAATCCGATAGAAGAACCGAACTTCTCGTTTATCAAGCGAAAAATTCGCATTGAATGGCGAACTACTTCGCGCCGATCTCGGTCATTATCAAAGATTAGAACTATTCCTAATTGTCCCAGAAATGGTCTAAATTCAGCAAACCCTAGGCCCCGAGTATCACGAGCATCTGAAATCCAGTTAGCGTCCATCTTTCTTAAATCATATTCAAACGTCAACTCCTCTGGATAAGGATTAAACATTGAATTAGCTTTCTCTAAATTAGTCGCCTTCACATTCAAGACAACGTAATATTCTGGCCGATCACTATCAAATGGTCCAACGCTACCCACCAAACAAAATTCAAATGAATCTATCCTAACATTCACTGGGTAAGAATAATCGATAGGTATAGAATAGCTGGTCAAGAGATGATCAATATAAATATGACCAGTAACATTCTCAAACTCCATCTTAATTAATGTCACAGGACTACCAATTGTATAGGCGCCTGTATGCTTAATAAACTTAGTTTGGCAAGTCTTCACTTTTCGAATCAGAGCCTTAACATCGGCTATCATCTTAAGATGTTTCTTGTCCAAATCTTTAACGTACTTCAGGATGGCACTCATATCCATCCCCCTAGTACTAGGCAAATTTGTTATCATAATTATCAATTTTCAAAAAACGATTGTCACCAAGTGGTAACAAAAAAATATAGCATCAGGCTATATTTTTGTCAACAATAGATAGTAATATTAGCTATTTTTAATCTGACTTTCAAATAATTTAGCAAACAGACCGCCCTTATCTTTTAACTCAACATAGGAGCCCTCCTCAACTAATTTTCCCTCTTTAAAAACAATTATTCGATCAGCCGCATCTAACGCAGCCAAACGGTGAGCGACAAAGACAAAAGTTTTCTGACCTGAAAAAGCCTTTAGGACATTGCCAATTATTTTTTTCTCAGTCTTTCCATCTAACATCGAAGTCGCCTCATCAAAGATAATTATCTCAGCGTTCTTATAAAGCGCCCGAGCAATGCCCACTCTTTGTCTCTCGCCACCGGAAAGAGCATAGCCCTTCTCACCAATTAGAGTATTAATACCCTGTGGTAATTTTTTGATAACTTCATCTAGCTCGGAAATAACGATAACCTTTTGCAGAAGTTCTTTATTTATGGAGCGCATAATACTGATATTCTCAACGATAGATAAATTAAATAATTCAACCTCCTGTGGCACAACAGAAATTGACTCTAGTAAATCACTATGAGAGATTTTTGAATATGGAAGATCATTAACCATAATTTCTCCACTACTAGGCTGATAAAGATCAACCAATAATTTAGCCAGAGTTGATTTACCACTCCCCGAAGAACCAACAACTCCCAATATTTCACCCTTATTAATCTTTAGATTTAACCCAGAGAGGCCACGGTCATTAGTTGGATAAGAAAAATCAACATTATTAAATTTGATAAACTGCCAGTCCGAAGGAAATAAAACCCCATCCCGAATAGTAATTTTGTCACTCTCAAAGATTTCTTTAAGCCGACTAAGACTAGTACTATATTCGATAAAATCAGTTATAGCATCGGTAGTGGCCTGAGTAGCTTCACGTAATTTATTATAATAAGAATAGAAAACTAGAATACTACCAACAGTTATTAATCCATTAATAACGCCACGACCGATAAGAAAAACAAAAATTCCCAAACTTAAGCCATTTAAAACCTGGAAAAATTTCCACTTTAAATTTTTGATATTAGACTTTTCTAGTTGAATCTTTTTTATAACCTCCTCCTTGCGCGATAGATGTTCATAAATCTCTTTCTCAAAACCCAGAGATTTAACCGCTAAAATATTGCCGGTAGTTTCGACGATTGAACCACTAGATTTCTCCAGAGAAAGATTCTCGCTCTTAGATAACCTGGTAAGCACACCATTGAAATAAAACTCGATGATGAAGAAGATAGTCGAGTAAGCTGCCATAAAGATTAAGAGTGGCGGAGAAAGAAAAATAAAGACCGTGATTATTCCCAAGAAACTAGCAAATATTGACCAAATATTTCGATACATCAACTTAATAATATCATTTATTGCCTGACTGCCAGTAAATATTTGTTGCAAGCTATTACCACTATTTCGACTGCTATGATATTCCGCCGAAAGATTCAATAAATTATTAATCGACATCACCCGGGCATTGGATCTGGCGACAATAGAAATATTACTCAGTTTATTTTTACAGGTTAAGCGCAAAATTGAAACAAAGGTCCATGACACCGAAAGAATTATACCTAAAAGATAAAAAGGCAATAAGCTTTGGCCTTTTTCATAATGAGTAAAAAAATCGACAATCTGACCAAAGATAAAGGCTGGGACAAGATCATAAAAGAAGATAATAAATATCAAGGAATTATAAAAAACATAAGGCCTCTTCCGGGTACCCAAAAATAACCAAATAGTCTTTTGCGCTTGCCAAAAATTACTTAAAAATTGTTTCATACTTAACAATATAGCAAAGATTGAGCACGCTGTCATTCCAATATATTACCTATTGACTAAAATAATTAATAATTGTAATATCAAAATAATGATAGGCCATTAAAATACAAGGTTAATTGGACTAATCACTAGACCCATCTAAGGAAGGTGAGCCCAGTAATTAGTCCATATTGTTTAACTTTAAAAATTGACATCATGAAGCGTGACAGATTATATAAAACTGTGACGATGATCATCATCGCCATAGTATTTGCTCTATTTAGCATCATCCCCTTGATAGGCCCCAGTATAGGAGCTTATAGCCTGGGGCTCTCCAGATACTCCTATGAAAAGCATGGATTAGGAAAAGCATTTTGCCTAACCTCAATCTTAATAGGGGAGTTATTATTCTGGACAATTATTTTTCTTATAATTAGCTCCTGCCTAACATTTGAGATTTCTCAAATACCGTTATGCATTGCCGTTATTGGACTAGCTGTCAGTTATACTCTATCGACTGTTGTCTATCTGCTCGGGACATACAAAGCTAAAATAAAGAAAATAAAAAATGATAAACCTTGAAACCATCAAAGGAAATCAAAAATACCAGATTTCCTTTTTTTATTCCGTCACCTTGTATTTTGCCGAATTCATGGTATTATATAAATAATTAGCCATATAATTAATTAACACATAAATAACTATGGGAAATTTTAATAGAGGAGATCGTGGAGATCGAGGTGGCCGACCAAGCGGAGGTAAGAGATTTGGTGGCGACCGCAGTTTCGGTGGCCGTGGTGGCGACCGATCTGAGAGACCAACTATGCACAGAGCTACTTGCGCTGAGTGTGGCAAGTCATGTGAAGTTCCTTTCAGGCCAACCGGGGACAAACCAGTTTTCTGCAGTGATTGTTTCGGTCGTAAAGAAGGAGGAAACAGCAGCAGTCGCTTTGAAAGAAGAGACTCTGGTCGACCTAGTTTTGGTGGCGACAAACAAATGTTTCAAGCTACTTGCGACAAATGTCACAAGGAATGTGAAGTTCCTTTTAGACCAACCGGGGACAAACCAGTTTTCTGCAGTGATTGCTTTGGTAAAGGTGAAAAAGGTGGTAGCACTAGTGCTCCAGCCGTTATTCACGACCAATACAAGAAACAATTTGAAATGTTAAATGCTAAATTGGATAATATTTTGAAAATGTTGCCACTTCAAGCTACTGCCAAAGAAGAAAAACCAGTTATCAAGAAGGAAGAAAAGGTAATTACAAAAACTGTCAAAAAAGTAGCCGAGAAAAAAGTGGCTGCTCCCAAGAAAGTTGTTAAGAAAGTAGTTGCCAAGAAGAAAAAGAAATAAGAATCTCAAATATCGATCGAAGTAAAATAAAAGGAGCTTAATTAAGCTCCTTTTATTTTTAATATCAAATTATTATTCACCCTTCTTCCTGATAATCTCCAATAAGAACCAACCAACTACCGCCACAATTAGAACATCGGCTAAGTTAAAAATGGTAAAATAGCGACAAGAGAAATAATCAATAACATATCCATACTGAATGCGATCGATAAAATTAGAAAGGGCTCCCAAAAACAGAACCATTAAAGGAAAAAATAATCTCCATTTTAATTTTTTACTAAAAAACAAATACAAAATATAAAACAACAAACAAAAAATAATAATCCCAGTTAAGATTAAGATCGATTTTCCGCCCCAGGGCAGAGAAAAAGCAATAAAATAATTAGGAGTAAAATCAAATTGAAACCACGATCCCAATAAATTAACTGGCATCTTAAAATCACCCGAAACAGCCATAGACTTTAAGGCCCGATCGCCAACAAAAAACATAGCTGCTAGAAGCAAGGCTATGTTTTTAAACCAAATATTTCTCTTCATTTTGATTATTCCGCCTGAAGTTCAGTTTTACAAGCCACGCAAGAACTGGCTGTTGGACGAGCCTGAAGACGTTTGATGCTAATTGGGTTCTGACAATATTTACAAATACCATAATTACCATTTTCAATTCGTTTTAAGGCGCCGTCAATATCGCCCGAAGCATCTTCCAATACTTTTTCAGTCACAACATTAGATGAATATTCGCTGATCTCTTGAGCATTCTCATCCGGTTTATAACCATATTCCGGAAAAGCTGTAGTTCGATTATCAGTCTCATGAGAGTCTTTACGAGCTAAATCAGCCAAATCTTTTTTAATTTGTTCTTTTTGTTTTAGTAAATCAGCCTTAATCTGAGCTAAGGAAGCAGCATCTAATACCTCATTTTTTTGATTATTATCTACCATATTTTTGATTTTCCCCTTGTTTTTTAACTAGGAATTAGCTTATAATATAGCTATATTATAGCTGATAATAAACCCTTTGACAAGGGCCAGGATATTTGCTAATATTTTCTCTAGTTACATCAGATAATATAAATATAGATATTTTTATATTATCTTTTTATTTTGGAGTGGTAGCTCAGTTGGTTAGAGCGCT
>JBAYNC010000033.1:0-10331 GCA_041679025.1 Patescibacteria group bacterium | reverse complement strand
TTTCAATCTCAATCTTATCTCCCAAAATAGCCTGCCTAACACCGATTGTCTCCTTAGTATGGATATCATAATCATCTCGAACAAACTTCTTGCTCGGACTAACCTTAACACGCAGAAATAAATCTCCGGACGGACTACCTTTAGCTCCCGCATCACCCTGACCAGATAATCTAATCGACTCTCCGGTATTAATTCCAGCTGGAATTTTGACCTTCAAGGTTGCTGACTCAGATTTGACTCCCTCACCCGAACAGACATGACATTTTTCGCTATATCTTTTACCTTCACCCTGACAATGAGGACAAACAGATTCTACTCGCATACTACCTAAAATAGTTCTCTGAATCTGAGCTATCTTTCCCTGCCCCTTACAAGTAGCACAAGTCTCAACCTTAGCTCCTGGCTCAGCTCCATTGCCTTTACAATGCGGGCAAGCACCCAAACGCTGAAAATTAATATCTTTTTCAACGCCAAAAACCGCTTCCATAAAATCTAGAGAAATTACCATTTCCAAATCACGGCCACGAGACCTTTGTGACCCTCGACTGCGCCCGCCACCGCCAAAACCAAACATATCACCCATGCCTCCGAATAGATCTCCCAAATCACCAAAATCAAAATCAGAACCGGAAAAATTCTGCCATTCTCGACCACCACCGGCTTGACCGTTCTGAAATCCAGAACCAAATTGATCATATTGTTTTCTTTTTTCCGCATTACCCAAAACCTGGTAAGCCTCATTAGCTTCCTTAAACTTATCAGCATCACCGCCCTTATCTGGATGGTGTTTATGTGCTAATTTTCGAAAAGCAATTTTAATTTCATCGGGAGTAGCTGATTTATCAACTCCCAAAGTCTGATAGTAATCCTTATTCATAGTTATTTCTGGTTATCGTAATTTTTCTGAAAATCTTTAAAGGCTGAATTGTCTTCTTGGCTATTGCCAAATTTAGCCACCAAACGAAGAGCGCCGACGCCCAACGCCTTTTCAATCTCACGCAGATGCATAATCTTACCGGTCAAAAGTCCGGTTTTAAATTTTTTCCAAACAACCGATCGATCTTCATTATTCTCTTCCGCCACCTTATCAATCAACCATTCAATGTAAGGACAATAATTTGAATATTTTAACGATGATGCAGAAAGCTCCTCCTCACTCATATTTAAGTCGGAAAAAATTTCATCTTGATGTTTCTTAAATATTTCCTGCGCCATTAAATCAACAATAGCTTCATTAAATCCTAAAAATAATTCATCACTGGTGACGGAATTCTCAGGATCTTTTTCCGAACTATATTGTTTTTTACTGACACTATAACCAGATTTAACCGAACTAATCAAACCAGACTCGTTAAAATCGTAGCGTGTAGCCGAAAAAGCATGAATCATTTCATGAAGTATGACATAGGCTACTTTCAAACGACTAATTTTTTCGCCTTTTTTAATATGAACGGCGTCAGTGATAGGGTTATGCTGTCCAATTACTGATTCGGGAATATGAGGAAATTGTTTATGATAATTATGAGATGAAGAAAAGTGAACCTTACCCATCGGCAACGGCCCACGAGTATCAAGGCAACCCAAATCATCTAATTCAGATTTAATATAACCATTATAACGTCGAATAATTTTTTTTTCTTCGTCAGTTTTAAATAGCTCGCCAATAATTGTCTTATTGCCCGCCTCTAAAAAATAATGAGTTAAATCAGCTATTAATTTCTCTTCGGCCAACTTCTCTTCCGGAGTTAAGTCTCCGCCCGGAGTTGAAACAACTCGACCGTCAATTTTATATAAATTTCTTTCTCCCATATAATTATAGTTTAACAAGTTGCCCAAAATAATTAATCTTGGGCAACCTATAAACTAAATTTATTTCTTTTCTTCAGCTTCTACCTCACCTTCGACTACATTGTCATCGGCTTTTTTCTCAGTCTCTTCTCCGGCTGGAGCAGCTGATTCTTGAGCTTGATACATAGCAGTCCCAATTCTCTGAGCAACCTGATTCAATTCTTCCATCACCCTTTTCATCTCTTCGTAGTTTTCACCATCCTTGACCGCCTTCAAAGCAGTCACCTTATCCTCCAATTCTTTCTTGTCCTCTGGCTTCATCTTTTCTCCTGATTCTTTTAATAATTTTTCAGTGGTAAAGACGACAGCATCAGATTGATTCTTGATTTCAACATTATCTTTCTTCTTCTTGTCTTCATCAGCATGAAGTTCAGCCTCCTTCTTCATATTTTCAATTTCCTCTTTTGATAAACCGGAAGAAGCAGTAATAGTAATCTTCTGCTGTTTATTAGTCGCCTTATCAGTAGCGGAAACATTTAATATTCCATTAGCATCGATATCAAACTTAACCTCCACTTGTGGGATGCCCCGTGGAGCTGATGGTAAACCGTCCAAGATAAACCGACCTAAAGTCTTATTATCGCTAGCCATCGGACGCTCACCTTGAAGAATATGAATTTCAACACTCGGTTGATTATCAGCTGCCGTAGAAAATACTTGAGATTTTGAAGTTGGGATAGTAGTATTACGATCAATCAAAGGAGTAGCAACACCACCTAAAGTTTCAATACCTAAAGTTAATGGAGTGACATCTAAAAGTAAAACATCTTTAACATCACCTTGTAATACACCAGCCTGAACGGCAGCGCCTAAAGCGACAACTTCGTCAGGATTAACACTTAAATTTGGTTCTTTACCAAAGAATTCCTTGACCTTCTGAAGTACCAATGGCATTCGAGTCATACCACCGACCATTAGAACTTCATTAATATCATTCAATGAGAAGCCAGAATCGGCTAAAGCCTTACGACAAGGCTCAATTGTCTTGTCAACCAAATCCATAATCAAAGATTCCATCTTAGAACGACTAATCTTCATCACCAGATGCTTTGGACCGTTAGCGTCGGTGGTGATAAAAGGTTGATTGATTTCAGTTTCCTGAGTTGTGGAAAGCTCGATCTTGGCCTTCTCAGCTGATTCTTTAATTCTTTGCAAAGCTAAAGTATCTTTTGATAAATCAATTCCCTGATCTTTTTTAAACTCCTCAATGATCCAATCAATAATTCTCTTATCAAAATCCTCACCACCTAAATGCGTATCACCATTAGTAGCTTTAACTTCAACCGTGTCAGCTGAAATATCTAAAACTGAAACATCAAAAGTGCCGCCACCTAAATCATAAACAACAATTTTCTGACCCTGCTTCTTATCAAAACCATAAGCTAAGGCAGCGGCCGTTGGTTCATTAATAATTCTTTTGACATCCAATCCGGCAATTTGACCAGCATCCTTAGTCGCTTGACGTTGAGAGTCGTCGAAATAAGCCGGAACAGTAATAATAGCTTCGGTAATAGTTTCACCGGTCTTAGCTTCAGCGTCAGCTTTTAGTTTCGACAAAATCATAGCGGAAATCTCCTGGGGAGAATATTCTTTATCGCTCAACAAAACCTTAACACCCTCACCTGATTTCACAATTTTGTAAGGCATAGTTGAAACATCCCTTGTAACTTCCGCATCGGAAAATTTTCTACCAATTAAACGTTTCACAGCATAAACAGTATTCTCCGGATTAATAACCGCTTGGCGTTTAGCTGTTGCTCCCACCAATCGTTCATTGTTTTTGGAAATAGCCACAATCGACGGAGTAGTTCTATTACCTTCAATGTTCTCAATAATTTTTGGAGCTCCACCCTCCATGATAGCCATGGCGCAATTGGTAGTACCCAAATCAATTCCTAAAATTTTTCCCATATATTTTTTATTTCTTTATTTGGTAAAAACAAAAAGCTCTACCATAATATAAATTAATTATTTTAATTACTTATTATTCATTTAATATTTCTCCCAAATCCTGATTATAATTATCAGTGGCCTTTTCTACTCTCTGCAGATCAATTTTAACTCCCTCCTTAATCTCTCGCGTCTTTTGGGCCTGATCAAAACTTCCACCCCTAATAATCATAATAAACAGGATGATAAACACCGATAAAATTAGAATGAAGAGGAGTGAGCTAAAGCCCGCTATTTTATTATTAATCATAAATTATGTTATTTCTGACTAGTTTGAATCTTAATAGTCTTAGGTTTAGCCAAAACTACTTTTGGAACAGAAATCTTTAACACTCCATCAGTTGCCATGGCCGAAGCCTTTTCACCGGCAACATGAGTCGGAAGTTGAATTGAACGAAAGAAAGAACCGCGTCTAATTTCCTTGCGATAATAATTTTTGTCTTCAACCTCACTCTTCTTTTCTCCCTCACCCTTAATAGTCAAAATATCATGGTCAATGGAAATATCTACTTTAGCTGGATCGATTCCAGCCAATTGGGTTTCAATAATAACATTATTTTTGTCTTCATAAATATCAACCGCCGGAGAAAAACCCATTTGGTTAACTCCTTCCGGAGCTAAATCACGCATCACTTTGTCCATATCCTCGAATGGATTATCAGCTAAAAATGGGGCCCATTTAATTAGTGACATATAATTAGGAGATCTTTTATAAAACTTATTAAAAGATAATAAGTAGAGATAAAAAATCTTTATTATTCTTTAACAATTACTTTAGCCGGAGAAATCACCTTGCCATTTAACTTATACCCAGCCTTGACTTCCTTGTCGACTACCAGTCCTTCACCCTCTAATGCTTCCATAGTTGCATGATCAAAAGCCTCGCCAATAGTTTTAATCTCTTCTACTCCCCGAGCTTCTAAAATATCTTTAAATTGCTTCAAAACAAATCTTACCCCTTCGACCCAAGGACTCTTAGCTTCTTCTTCCTTTAGGTTGGCCACGGACATTTTCAAATTATCATAAACCGGCAAAAGATCTTGGAGAAAATCAGCTAAAGCATAGCGAAAGAACTCTTCTTTTTCTTTCTGGGATTGTCGAGCTAAATTTTGATAATCAGCTAATGCTCGTAAATATAATTCCTTATAGTCTTCATTGATCACGGTTGGTTCTTCTTCAACAATAGCCTCTTCGGGTTGATCTACTACTTCTTTTTCTTCACTCATATTAAATATTTTATTTATATCTTATTTAAATTATTCTCTAAATATTCCACTAGAGCCAAATTCTTCTCATAGTCCATTCGCATCGGCCCTAAAATTCCAAAGACCCCAGTTCGATTATCTTTCTTATACTTTAGAATCACTGTACTTAAAAAATTACCAAAAGGATTTTCCGAACCAATCAAAACCTGACGGCCGGATCTTAAAGAATCAAATATCTCAGCAATAATTTCCTCCAAACGATCAATAACCTCCGAAACGTCACAGACTAAATTAAATTGGCGAAATTCAGATTGAGAAAAAAGATTAGAAATCCCGGTATAATATAAATCATTTTTATGAAAAGCCCAGAAGACTGCTCCTCCGGAAATTTCAGCAATCATTTTAGCTACTAACCGGAGCGAGGCCTCATCATTTTTAAAAACATTATCTAATAATCCCCGTTCTTTATTACCAAGCTTCTTCTCGGCCTCAATTAAACCGTCTTGGACAAATAGATTATAGGCCAAGGCAGTTGGAATTCTGCCAGCTGAAGTATGAGGCTGAAAAATATAACCAGCTTCCTCTAGCTCCATCATTTCATTACGAACAGTTGCCGGAGAAATATTTAACTTATACTTTTCCACCAACCCACCAGAGGAAACCGGTTGAGCGGTTTTCAAATATTCCTTGATAATTGTCGTCAAAATTAATTGTTTACGCTCAGAAATAGCCATATAATTTGATTACAATCCTATTATAGCAAAATTAGCACTCCTGTCAAGGGAGTGCTAATTAACGATTAGTTCAAGCAAATTAGTCTTTAATAACCAAATTGAGGTAATAGTCCAGAATAATAAAATTCGTGTGACAATGATCCAAAAGTATAATCAGCACCAGAGATAGTGATAATCGATCCTCCTACTTGAGGATTATCTTTTGGCTTAGAACGAGTAAAGCCGATATTAAATAGAGTGGATATTAATTCTGGGCGACGGGCAATATTATAACCTGATTTTTCCCACTGGGTAATTAACTCTTTAACCAGTAAACCACCATAGAGATAAGAATAATAATGGTCTTTATTACTAGTCAAACGATCATATCTCTCTCGCGCAATATTGTCAGTACTAAAGTCTAAAAGTTTTTCATAGCGCTCTCCCAAATAAAAAGCCGAGTTTGGATTCTTCAAGTTTCTTTCAATGTCGAGCGCCGTAATTTCTTTAATCGCCATTACCCCCCAGGCCATTTTATTAGCACTAGCTAAAATTGAAAGGGGTTTAAAAAACTTTTCAAAATATTCTCTCTGAGTATTATAAAGTCTAAGCTGTTCAACAATCAGAATAGAAACAATGGTTCGAGCATTAATATTTAAATCATCAGCCACTTTTTTAATAACTTCCTCATCTTTTAATACCGCCCTCTCAACTACTGCCCAAGACTCGGTGTTTGACCATGGAAAAATATTTTTACCCTGAGAATTTTCATATTGTTTAATAATCTCAGTCTCCGATAAAGACAATGTTGAGGCATTGTCACAATCATCCAAACGACTTTGCCAATCAGAATTATTTTCCAAGCGCAAGGAAACAGCCAAAACCATTTGATTAAATAACCACTCCGAAGCATTTTGTTTATAAGCAGTTATAATATTTTTAGCATTAACCGGGGCCACCTCACCAATAACCGATATTTTACAGAGATTCCTCAGGCGACGAAGCTTTAAATCACTTAATTGTTGCGAGGTGTTGTTAAGGACAAAAATCTGTTGCTCCAGATCATCAATAGCTAAAGAAGAAGAGGCACTGGAAGCATGGCTAGATAAATCAACTGGGTCAGAATTAGAAAACTTAGTTGAAATCTCTTGATATTTATCATTATTCTTATCAACAATAGCCACAGCAGTGGTTAAATTATATTTAACCGCAAAAAACCCAGCCGTCAACACAAAACCAATGACCGCAAAACCGCAAACAATTAATTTCAAGATTATTTTTAAAACCTTCATAAGCTTTAATTAGTTTTTCGACTATCAATAAAATAGTATTGCAAAATCTCTTTAGCGATTGGGACGGCCACGCTACTTCCCTCCTTACCTTCCTCCACCAAAACAGTAATGGCAAATTCGGGATTGTCATAAGGGGCAAAACCAATAAACCAAGCATGGGGATCACGAACACTAGACCACTGAGCAGTACCGGTTTTGCCAGCCACAGTTACTGCCAAAGAATTTAAGTTCCGACCCGAGCCATCAGTAACAGTTTGGCGCATGCCCTCTCGAACAATTTGAATATTCTTTTGATCAATAAAGTTAGAACGAATAACTACCGGCTCAATCTCTCGCACTAAATTATTATTATGATCTAAAATCTTTTGGACCACATGTGGTTCATAAAGAGTTCCGCCATTGGCGATAGCAGCGGTATAATTTGCGACCTGAAGTGGTGTGGCCGTAATATCTCCCTGACCGATAGCGGCATGATAAGTATCTCCAATATACCATACTTCATTCTTGGTGTCTTCCTTCCATTTTGGCGATGGCAAAAAACCACTGGCCTCATTAGGTAAATCAATTCCAGTAACCTTATCAAGTCCAAACAAAGCAGCATATTTCATCATTAAATCAATTCCTAGGCCCTTAAAATCACCATAGCCACCACCAATATAATAAAAGAAAGTATTAACTGATTCAGCTAAAGCTTTTTTGACATTAGTAATTCCATGACCGCCAGCTTTCCAATCAGGGAAAGACCATTCGCCGATATGCAAGCCACCAGTACTCAAAAAACTAGTACTTTCATTAATTATTTTCTCTTGCAAAGCGGCCGCGGCCATAATCGGTTTGAAAGTAGATCCGGCTGGAAATTCACCGGAGACAGCTCGGTTAAAGAGAGGTCGGCTGGGATCAGACAAAAAACTACTATATTCAGAAGACCTTACTCCCCGAGCAAAAATATTATTATTATAAGCCGGCCAAGAGACGAGTGACAGAATGGCGCCATTTCGTGGGTCCATGATGACCACCGAAGCCTTTTTCAATCCCATTCGAGTTAAATTAACCTGCAAAACTTCTTCCACCTTTTTTTGCAAATCATAATCAATACTAAGCACTAAATTATGACCATCTTCCGGAGCTGATTGGCTGACAATCTTTTTCTCTTTACCTAAAGCATCTACTTCAATATTCTTTTTCCCTTTTTTTCCTTTTAGCTCATTCTCATAGCTATATTCCAAACCAGTCTTCCCTAAATAATCAATTAGAGAATAATCATTACTGCTCTTAGCCAGCTCTTTTTCATTAATCTTTCCAATATAACCTAAAACATGAGCCAAGCTACTCTCGGTCAGTGGCAACATATCAGAAGTCGAAGTGGCAGCCCGAACATAATTTCTTCTAATCTTATTGGAAATGAAAACTCCCGGGATTCTCTCAGCTTCCAAATAAAGAGCTAGAGCTGTTTCATACTCTAAATTATCAACGATAAAGAGAGGTTGATAGGCATCAAGAGAATTAATCTTAATCTTTTCTATTTTACTCTTCAGGTCAAAAAATGATGGACCATCCGAAATTAATTCCAATTCTTTAACCTGCGCTTTATTATTGCCCACTCCCCGATCTAAAATACTACCAATTTGGCGCAGGACATTGTCCCTATCCAATTCATTGTGGGGCAAATCATTTGGAATTAAATATAAAATAAAGTTAGCTTCATTGGTCACTAGTGGCCTTTCTTTTCGATCATAAATAATTCCTCTTTTAGGCTCAATACTAACCACCTTTAATCTATTCCCTTCAGCCATTGAATAATAATATTCACCTTTAACAATCTGTAACCAAAAAACGCGGATCAACAAAATCATCAAAGCCATAATCAACAAGCCGGTAATATATTTAAGTTTAGCCAAATCAAAAGTCCGCCGCATCATTTCGCGGTCGGAGTCTCCCGACAAAAAAGATTCTTCAGCCCAATCCAAGTGATAGAAAGAGTCCTCCAAAGAGGCCTGTTTAAACTTACCCTCCCGAATTACAAATGGATTTTGACCAGATTTTCTCTTGGTTAAAAGGTGATCTTGTTTATTCATAATAATACTTTAAGATAACTAAGGTTAAAAATCAAATTGTCCCAGAAAACACCAATAAAATTAGAAAAATAATAAAATTCCGCTCCAGATTTTATTTAGAACTATTTTAAACTGACTTTAACCTCGGATAGCTATAATATAACCAACAACTAAAAAAAATAAAGTCATGAAGAATTATTGTCAAAAGCACCCCTGCCTAAAAACTGAGTCCTGTCCGGACCAAATATTTTTAGGCCAAGCTGGAACCCAAAAATTATGTTCCAAAAACAAAAAAAATTGTCCTTTCTTTCATCCACTAGCCTTCGGGCGCTTCGAACCCGAAGATCGAATTAAACTTGATTAAAATAATCAAAATAACCGAGAATCAATCTCGGTTAATTTAAAAAAAATTAAATTAAAAATATGACCGCCAATGAAGCCCTAGATACCATCTTCTCTTTTATCCCCACCAATGTTCTAAAAATCTTTAAAAAAAAGGGATTTTATGATCCCATCTTGTCGGGTAAAATAAGCTCCAGCGCCGATATCTACGCCCATCTAAATAGCGCTCAAGCTATTTGGCAAGATACTAATTATAGCAATCTCGGAAATATTCTAACTAAACATTTACGACCGGGATCAATTCTAGAAATAGGGTGTGGAAGTGGAAACTTAATTAAGAAATTAACCCAGGCTAAATTCAAACCAATCTATGGATTGGATCATAGCCGAGCCATGATTCGTCTGGCTCAGAAGAAATTAAGAGATTATGAGCAGGTCTATTTAATCTTAGAAAAAATTGAGAACTATGATTTTCAAAAAATGACTGGCATCGACAATATTATTATTAATAATTTTTGGGGACTACTACCCAAACGGAATTCCATCAAACTATTGCTAGATATTAAATTACACCTAAAAGGCAAATTGATTATTGGACCTTTTTATCAAGAAACTCCGATAAAAATTAGATTAGCCGCTGAATATTTGGAAAAAAACCTCCATTTTCATCATTATTATCCATTATTCACTAATTTTAAACAATTAGGTTACAAGGAAAAAATTATCAATGTCGGCGAAGCTCAATATTACATCCTATCATCCAATATTTAAAAAAATATGTTATACTGGGAGAGTTTAATCAAGCCTACCCACAATAGTGAAGCCGAACACTAACTATTTTCTAACTTAACTATATTTTTTCTCTCATCAGCAACCTTTTGGTTGTTTTTTTGTTTCTGACGATAACTGTTAAGTGCTTCTTTGGAT
>JBAYNC010000032.1:0-10569 GCA_041679025.1 Patescibacteria group bacterium | reverse complement strand
TTATCGATAAGCAAAAACGCAAGGCTTTTCTCTCGGTCTATGTGCCGAAAGATCCGGTAGCCGTTAACTAACCAAAACTAACTTTATGGATATTATCATTTCGACCACCACCGCCACAACGACAATTTATCAGCTAACCGATACCGGAATGGACCTGATTAATTTTCTCGTTCAATTCCAAACATTAATGGTCGCGCTGTTGGCGGGCTTGATTCTATTCGTGGCTGTGATTCTAATTTTTAAAAACTAATGAAGGGATATGAAGAATATAATTATTAATTTGTTTGGAGGCATAGGGCTGGCATTAATTTTGCCTTTAGCCGTGTTTACCATAACAACGATTATATTCAAATTATTTCGGACAAAATAACAAGAATATGTGTTCGCAAAATATCATCAACAATCTGTCCTGCTACATTGATAATTTCGGCTTGATACTCGAGCCGGTAGTAGCTGGTTTGACGATGGGAATTATTTTGGGAACGGTGGTCGGCTTATTATTGTTATTCATTAGAAAAAATTAAAATTAAAAACACGAAAGTATGTTTACTAAAATCCAAAGTTTTGTGAAAGCAAACGCTACTAAAATTTCCGCCATGTCTTTGGCAATTTTCGGTAGTGTCGTGGCATTTGGTCGCAACGCTTTCGCCGCTGTCGACCCTGATGTAGCTTCAACTTCACAAGTCGTGGTTACCACCTTGAAAGAAAACGTTACCGGCATTATCACCGCCAACATTGCCAATATTGTCATCGTTGGTGTGATCATTTTCGGCGTTTTGTTTGTCTGGAAGTTAAGCAAGAAAATCATGTCTGGTCGCTAGTTAGCGGAGTTAGGGGGTTGGTTCTTTGGAACTAGCCCCCGACACTCCAAATTAAAATTATTACCAAAAAATATATGACATTAAATTTAAAAATGAACGAAAGAATTTATTTAATAAACTTCTTGAATGACAGAAAAAAGTTTTTAGATGAAATAAAATTCATCGACGGACTAGGAGTTTATGAAATTAGAGAATTAAAAATGATAACCGAAGTCGTAGAAAAATTAAAAAGACTCGGCTCCTACATTATTATTTTCAACGAATGAAATTATGAAAATGTCAAAGCTAAAGAATTTAATACTTCCCGCTATTGCTCTGACTCTATTTTCTTTTAGTAAAACGACCCTAGCTGCCACAATTGATTATAACGGCTTTAGTATTTCCGATGAGCAACATTATAACGAGAGCGTTACCAGTTTTTCAGTTTCAATTACAGTACCAACTAATTTTTCCGTCAATTCTGTTTTGGTCTGCGCTTATTCTACCGCCTGGGAAAATCCTAACTATAATTATTTGCGCTATGACGGAAATAATATGACCGAGATTTCCAATGTTCAAAATGGGTCACAGACTGGTAGAGTCCGTTTATTCTATTTATATAACCCTCGGAAAGGCACTTATCTTCTGACCGGATCACAACCGCAGAATTGGTATCACGTTCAATGTCGCACGATAGATAATGTTAATACTCATGTTATTCCAGCTGTCATTACTCAAGGTCGCACTACTAGCGCCGGTAGCCCCTGGTACCATTATTATTCCACTTCTCAATTTACCATCAATTCGCTTTTGATTAGCAACTACGCTGCCCAAAATACAACCACTCATTCCCCGGCCTCTCATTTCCTTTATGCTAATCCCCGAATGGGATATGCCGAGATAAGCATGCAGACGGTTAATGCTAATAATCCTTATTCCTATAAATATACTTTTTCCGGCACAAATTATAGTTTGAGCAGTCAAATTGTGGAATTCAAGAAAAAGCCGGATGTGGAGATAACTAATCCAACCAACAATCAAACATTAAGCAATTTATTCGACAGAACAATAACAATTGAAGGTGCTTGCAAAACTAACGGTACCTCTCAATTAGCTCTTCAACAAAATACTATTTTCCCCATAGTCGAGCCAACTTGTGATTGTGTTAATAATACTTTTTCCTGCCAATATAATTTTTCATCCTGGGATCAAAATCAGATTTGCGTTATCGATAAGACTGATAATTTAGCCAATAGTTGTATTACTATAAATCTAATCAAAGCGGTTCTGCAAACTAGTTATGGCACTAACCCCTATTTTACCGCCGTGCCCTGGTCCTGCGATTTATTGGGTTGTCGATTTCCGTTAGCCTCAAATACTACCTGGAGTTTTGAATATAGTTATGACCAAAATATAACACCCTACTCACAATATAACGCTCCGTTTATTATTCGACCGCTAAATATTCCGCTCACTTCAACCTCAACTAAATTATATGTAGCGGAAATAACCAATCCATATATTATCTGTAATAATTGCACTTCTTCTTATCAAGTTCTTCAAACACTGGCCAACACCACGTTAAATAATTTAACGGCTACTAGTTCCGGTTTTATGTTTGGCGGTTTTGATGTTTCCACTTCAACTAAATATTTCATTGTTTCTTTAAAATCCGCCACCAGTAGCACCATATATCAAAAACAATTTATTTCACTTTCTTACTCAGCCTCTGAAAGACCAACCGGGCAACCTGATTTTATTTGGTGGCAAAATACTAAAGACAAACTGAAAGGTAAATTAATTTTTGCTCAAGTCTTTGCTTTTTCCGACGCTCTTTCTTCTTTTCTTAATTCTAATTCTACCCAAGCCAATCCACTGACTTTTACAATGAAAAGTATTTCAGCTAACAAGCAATATGATTTAAACATCCCGATATTTGATTTCAGTAATTCTATTATTGTTGATTTCGCGCGTAGAATGAGACCACTCTTTATTGCTGGTATTTGGATTTCTTTCGGATTTTATTTATGGAATATATTTACTAAAAGATTATTTAGAGAAGACGGCTAATCTTTAATACTATGAATAACAAAAAGCACAATAAAATATATATTATCGCTTTAGTGGCGATTCTAGCGATCGGGCTAGTCAGTATTCAACCCGCTAAAGCTGGGTTCTTTGGTGATACGCTAGAGGGTTTAAAAGCCTTGTTTGACATGTTTAACCCAGCCAATCTCATTCAAGCCATTCCCAATCTGTTTGATTCGATAGCCTCATTTTTTGTTAATTTTTTACCTGATAACCAATATTCCACCTATTCTACCGAATTTATCTCAGCTTTCTCAACTGTTGTTCCGTATTTAGTTAGTTTCGACAAGATATTCCCAGTTTTTACTTTCTTCGGAATATTGAGTCTGGTTATATTTATTGAAATGATTTATTTCTCTTTTAGGTTCATCAACTATATTGCTGGATATATCAGAGGCGGAAAATAATATGATTAATATTATCACCGGGAAACCTGGAACGGGCAAAACTTATTATCTCGCCAAACTGGCTCGCAAGTTTATTTTAAGCGGACTGGATATTTATTCCAATTTCTTTATTGATAGAAACAAAATAATTTCTGATTATGAAAAATCATTAAAGTATAAAATAATAAATTTATTTAATAAATTATTTTTAGAAGAAAAATATCAACCTGTTTATGGCCAAATTATTTTCTGGGAAAAGCTCGATGAGTTTATCGATATTCGAGGTGGTGAAGTTTTAATTGATGAATGCCAAATATATTTTAACTCTCGCAAATGGAAAGACTTGCCGGAACGACTGCAATATAAGTTTCAGCAACACCGTAAACATATTAAACGGGATAGCCAGGGCAAGGTTGTCGGTCTAAATATTTGGGGTGCCGTTCAAAACGTCAAACGGATCGATACCGTCGTCAGAGAATTGGTTAATAATGTTTTTATTATTAAAAAGATATTTAAACTGTTTATTATTCGCCAATATGATATCGAGGAAATCGATAAAGAAAAAAAGTATTGTTATTCCACAAACATTTTCACCTTTAGCCAAAAGGTAGCTTCATCATATGACACCTGGCAAGAGATAGGCGGATTTTCTAAGGGTTAAATTGCTATACAAAAAAAGGAGCCAATCCTCAGAAAGGATCAGCTCCTCTAGTTTGTTAAGCGACGCTTGGTTCAACTTGTTTCTCGTAAAAAAGATTAATGCTTTTTGGTCGTTTCTCAATTACTTTACCGGTTTCTTTGTCTTTTTTCTCAACAACGACAAAAGACTTTAAAGCCTTCTCGCCCTTACGAACGGTATAACCGTTTTTAAGCCACTGCTTAAACGTCTGACAATTTTCTTTGGGGTCGTAACGATTAGCTTCTTCTTCACCCCAACGTTCAGCAATTTGTTTCTTAACGAGATTAAAAGTACTCTCGGAACCCGTCCAATTTGATTTGACTGTAATAGTCATAATTTTAAATTGACGACTAATTTAAATAAAAAGCCCAGATAACGTCGTCTTAAATTATCTAGGTTTGCCACGAGCTGCCATAGCGACTGATAGCTTGCGACTGTCATAGGTGGAGGCCGAAGGTACTACCTTGATAGGCGAAAAGCCGGCGCTAAAATGAGAGGCCACAGATAGACAATTTATTTTTCTTTTATTCTATAAAATCTCTTTTTCTGACCGCCCCCAAACATTGTTTATTCTATTTTTTTCGGCGAGGCTTGTCCGCTCGCCGAAAAAAGAAAAACAAGTTGGGGCGGTAAATGAGATTTTAGACAAGACTTTTATTATTAATTCGGTGCCTTACAGATAAACTTGACTATACGCACACAACAGACCGTGAAATTAAAAAACAGCAATAAATATATGATTTATAAAAACATTAAAGCAGACTTTGGTTATATCACCTGGTTAAAAGCCAGAATGGAAAGATTACGTTTTGGCATTAAATACCAAACCAAAACTGACAACTCAACTGATTTTGAGATGTTAGCTAATAAACTCAGAGCTTATGAGCAAGAATATACTTTATTAATTGATGAATTATATTCTCTCTTGAAAAATTATGATTTATCAAGAAAAACTAATAATATCCGGCAATCAGGTTGAGCTCTATAAATATGAGGGACTGGTTAAGAGTCGGGCCAAATGGAAAAAACCAAAAGAAGTTAAACGTCGCACTAAAGAGCAAGTAATTAAACAAATGGAGCAAAGCGAAGAAAGTAATTTCGCAATGGAAGTTATGCGACACTCTTCTCTCCGTCGCACCAGATCTAGAATTACTCGCTTGATAAACAGCAATCAAGACATGCAAACTTTTATCACCCTAACATTCAGAGATAATATTACCGATCTATTTGAAGCTAATGTTATTTTTAAAAAATTTATTCAAAGATTAAAAAGACAATTTCCTAAACTTAAATATCTAGCCGTTCCCGAGTTTCAAAAAAGAGGTGCCGTTCATTATCACATTTTAGTTAATATCGATTATTTAGAAAATAATAAACTATCCCATAATTGGGATCAAGGATTTGTAATGATTAATAAGATTAAACATATTAATAATTTAGGCATGTATATTTCCAAATATATCTGCAAAGATTTATTCGACGTTCGTTATTTCGGCATGCGAAAAGTTCTTTGTTCTAGAAACTTAGAGCAACCAATGATTATAACTGCCTTCAAAGAAATCATTAAATTCTTCAATCCCGCCAAATTAAAGCTCCTTTTTGAAAGAAACTATATCTCCGATTGGTTAGGAGAAATCAATTATTCATTATTTTCATTATCCAGTTAATAGTAATTATGGATAAAAATACCTTAAAAACCGGGGCTAGAAAAAACCCCGCAAAGTGATACAATATGATGGTCCAAAGACCGAAAGGTCCTCATATTGTACATTAAAAACTTATGAAAACCGATTTAATTACGAATAATTTAATAAATGTGCAATTAATGAAACCGCGCGAGGCCGCTGATTTTTTAGCTATCTCCCGAGCCACACTTTATAGGCTAGTAGATAGAAGAGAAATTTTTGCCCATAAAGTTGGGGGTAGCCTCCGGATTACCAAAGAAGATCTAGACGATTATTTAAATAAGATTCGTATTAAACCGATTGATTGTTAATATATGCCTATATACAAACACGGCACTAAATATTGGGTTGACTTCTGGTTTGATAGAATTAGATATAGAAAACCGAGTCCAGATAACACCCTTAAAGGCGCTAGAGCTTATGAAGTTTTATTAAGAAGTAAATTAGCTAGAGGCGAATCAATAAAGCTAGAAAAGATAGAAGAATTAATTACTTTTAATAATTTCAGTAAAATTTGGTTGGAGAAATATGTTCGAGTAAATAATAAACCATCTGAACTTAGAAATAAAACCAGCGCTCTTAATTGTCATCTCCTTCCCTTTTTTGGATTAATGCCTATTGATAAAATTAGAAATGAAAATATCGAGGAATTTAAAGCCAAGAAACAAATGTCTGGCCTGGGAAATAAAAGTATTAATAATTTATTAGTAATACTTAGCAAGTGCTTGAATACCGCTCTCGACTGGCAACAGTTAGAAAAAATTCCAAAAATAAAACACTTGAAAGCTCAACGACCAAGTTTTGATTATTTGACTGAGACTGAGCTTCAAAGACTATTGAATAGCGCTACCGGTCAAACAAAGGAAATGATTCTAATGGTCTCAAAGACTGGTCTTCGTTTTGGAGAGCTCATTGCCCTAGATTGGCATAATATTGATTTAGGTGAACGTCCCAAGCTAATCATTGATAAATCGATTGTGAGGGGTATTGTCGGCTCAACTAAGGGTTATAAAATAAGGTATATTCCCTTGGTTAATGAGATTTATGAAATGCTTAACAAAAAAGAAGACAAAAATGGTCTTCTCTTCCAGAATAATAGTAAATGCTTAAACCAAGAAACATACATAGATCGATTACATGTGGCTTGCCGTAAAGCTGGATTAAGGAGTGTTGGTTGGCATTCATTAAGACACACATTTGCATCACACCTAGCCATGAAAGGAATCACTATGATAGCCCTACAACAGTTGCTAGGACACTCATCAATAACGACGACAATGATTTACGCTCATCTCTCACCTTCATCGCTAAATGACTCAATAAAGTTATTAGAATTACCAGAAAAAAAGTAGTTTGGACACAATATCCCCACAAACTCTTTTTTGGTCACAAATTAGGAATAATTATTTTTCACATTATGTTCTCAGATAACAAAAAAGTGCCCAATTAAGGGCACTTTGCGGAGAGACGGGGATTCGAACCCCGGATAGGGGTAAAACCCCTATAACAGGTTAGCAACCTGCCGCCTTCAGCCGCTCGGCCATCTCTCCCTGTTAATCTTTATGTAATTTAAAAATTATGTTATAATGATATAAAATATAACAACTATTGTCAACCAATCATATGTCTAAAAAAAACAAAAAGAACGCACAAAATCAAGGCTCTAAAGACACCCCGAAAAACATTCAGTGGAACATCCCAGAATACGAGAAACACGAGAAGAAACGAAGCTGGTACATCATCGCCGCCATTATCGCCCTGGCTCTAATTGCCTATGCTATCTTCACCCGTAATTATCTCTTTGCCCTCATCATTGTTATTGTCGCCTTCATTATCATCACCAGAGACGGCCAAGAGCCACTGGTAGTCACCTTCTCTCTGGAATCAACCGGAGTAAGGGTTGGCCAAAGATTCTATAATTATGAGACCTTTAAAGACTTCTCGGTTGTTTTCAGGCCCCAAGATAATATTCGTGGTCTCTACCTAAACTTCAAAAACACCATGCGCCCCCATTTATCCATCCCACTTAAAGAATCCAATCCGATTGAAGTCCGAAACTACCTCCTCCGTTTTCTCAAAGAAGACTTAGGTCGCAATGATGCCCCATTATCTGAAGGATTATCAAAGGTTTTGAAGTTATAGACAAAAACGAAATAATCATATAAGATTAAAGGCGAGCGAATATTGCTCGCCTTAAATTTGTCCTCATAGTTCAACGGATAGAACGTGAGATTGCGGATCTCAAGATCTAGGTTCGATTCCTAGTGAGGGCACAAATAAAAGCTCATATGGCAACTCTTTCTTCTCATATCAGCTCCCTAAGTCGAGTTGGTAAAACAACTAACCTACGCTTCAGAAAATTAGGTCTTGAAACAATTCAGGACCTGATTTTTTATTTTCCTTGGCGCTATGATAATTTTGGTCAAGCCGTTCCAATTGAAGATGTCACCGAAAATTCCACAGTTAATATTATCGGCGAGGTTAATCTGATCCATAATCGCCGTAGTTTTAGAAGAAAAATGTCGGTCACCGAAGCCCTCATTAAAGATGACACCGAAACTATCAAAGTCATCTGGTTTAACCAACCATTTATCTCCAAAACTCTCCATGTCGGCGATATTGTTTCTCTAGCCGGAAAAGCTACCCTACGTGATGGACAATTAATCTTACTTTCTCCCACCTATGAAAAAATTTCTAGCGAAGAGCAGTCTTTAATCCACACCCAAGGACTAACTCCCATCTACAGCACCACGGCCAACCTGACCCAAAAGCAAATCAGAACCTTAATTAAACAAAATATAGACCTAACTAAAAATATAATTGATTGGATACCGAAAAACATCAAACAAAAATTAAAATTAATTGATCTCGACCAAGCCCTCTATCAAATTCATTTTCCCAAAAGTGAGGATAAATTACGTGAAGCCAAACAACGTCTCGGTTTTTCCGAATTATTTCTCCGTCAGCTTCAATCTCAGATTACTAAAAAAGAATTAATGACCAACGAAGCAACGCCAATCGCTTTTCAAGAAAATATTACCCGAGACTTCGTCGCCTCATTACCTTTCAAAATTACTGATGATCAAAAAAGAGCTGCCTGGGAAATATTACAGGACCTCCAAAAAGAAACTCCCATGTCTCGCCTTCTAGAGGGTGACGTTGGTAGTGGCAAGACCCTAGTAGCCATTATTGCACTGTTAAACACCGCTAAAAACGATCAGCAAGCTATTCTCATGGCTCCAACTGAAATCTTGGCCGAACAACATTTTGCCAATATTAGTCGCTTACTACAAAAAGAAAATATCACCATTGGTATTATCACCAGCACCAACAAAAAAATCAGCTTTGGGATGGAAGAAAAAGGAAAACTAAAGTCCCAGGAAATAATTAACCGCTCCCAAATCCTTATCGGTACTCATGCCCTGATTCAAAAGAACTTAAAATTTCCCAAACTATCACTGGTAATAGTTGATGAACAACATCGTTTTGGCGTTGAACAAAGACAAAAACTATTACTAGATAATACTGACAAAAAGATTCCTCATTTTCTTTCCATGACTGCCACTCCCATTCCCCGCTCTCTGGCTCTAGCTATTTATGGCGATTTAGATGTTTCAATTATCAAAGAAAAACCACAAAATCGCCAAGAAATAATTACTGAAATTGTCTCAGAAAAAAATCGAGAAAAAACCTATAACTTTATCGCCCAAGAGATAAAAAACGGACGTCAGGCTTTTGTAATCTGCCCGCTTATTGATCCTTCAGACAAATTAGGGGTAAAGTCAGTCAAAGAAGAACATCAAAAATTAGATCAAGAGATATTCCCCGAAATTTCCGTTGGCCTACTCCACGGACAAATGAAAGGAAAAGACAAAGAGAAAATTATGCGTGACTTTTTAGATAACAAGATTCAGATTTTGGTAGCAACATCCGTCATTGAAGTCGGTATTGATGTCCCCAATGCCAGTATTATGATTATTGAAGGAGCTGATCGCTTTGGTCTTGCCCAATTACATCAGTTTAGAGGTCGAGTCGGACGTGACAGATATCAGTCATATTGCTTTCTTTTTCCCAAAGCAGATGAGGACCAACAAAACAAAAAAAGCCTCAAGAGACTAGAAGCTTTAGTCAAACACCAGGACGGATTTCTTTTAGCTAAAGAAGACTTAAAGTTAAGGGGGGCCGGAGAAATATATGGCCTGATTCAAAGTGGCTATCCGGAGATAAAAATTGCCTCCCTTTTTGACTATGAGCTCATCAAGCAAGCTCAAGATGAAGCTGAGCTCCTAATAGCCCAAGACCCGGAGTTAAATCAGTATCCTCTAATCAAAGAAAAACTAGGAGATTTTAACAAGCAAGTCCACTTAGAATAGAATTTAATGAAATTAAAAAAAAGACTTCTTGATTGAAGTCTTTTTTGATTTTTTACTTTAGGCTTTTCATTTTTCTTTACAGGTCAAAACCAATATTCCCGGAATAGCTATAACCAGAAGAACCATAAAAGTTACCGGGTGATTGGCAAACCAGATGATACTCATCTCAAGATCAGATCCTGTAAAGGCTACTTTTTCATCCATAATATAGATGAAGGTGTAGCCGACGGCAAAGAAAAAATAAACAGAAAAAAGAATGGAATAAATTGCCGTTATAACCGCAAAAAAAGCACCAAAAGTTGATTTTGAAAAGTACGATAGATTCATGTTAAAGGTTTTAATTAGACATAAACCTATACTAGCGATTATCCCTGAAATTGTCAAATTTGACTTATTAACCGCAATCTGTTAACTTATTACCAGTTCATTAAACCCTTCCTACCCACAATAGTGAAGCCGAACACTAACTATTTTCTAACTTAACTATATTTTTTCTCTCATCAGCAACCTTTTGGTTGTTTTTTTGTTTCTGACGATAACTGTTAAGTGCTTCTTTGG
>JBAYNC010000031.1:0-10615 GCA_041679025.1 Patescibacteria group bacterium | reverse complement strand
CAACGGTATTTTTATGTTGGTCGCGACAAATCTTGAAAACAGCTGAGCGCTTGAAGTCAGGGATAGATAATTCTTTGATAATTCTTAATGCCAAGTCTTGCCACTCATAGGCTGGTGGTTTGACTGTTTTTCGGTGTTTTAAGATATCGGCCAGATTTTCCATATTATTCTATAATATTCATAGCCATCGTCAAGTAACCAACGCCTATTTCAGTTTGGTAGGATAGGACCTTTGGCTCATATTCTAAATCGCTTAATACTCCCAGTAAAATACAAATAGATTTTAGGCCACATTCCAGGGCATCTTTAACTAGTTTTTCGTCCATTTGAATAATGTTTTCGTTGGCACTTTCCGGTTGGTTTAAGTATTCAATTAGCTTGTTATCAAACTTAGCTCCCTTGGAACTATAGCCGCCCGGAGAACTTCTTTTCAGGCGATGTGAGAGATCGGCTGAAGCAATGACGGCGATTCTCTTGTTTTGACTGATGATAATATTTTTTAAAGCTTGCCCTAGAGCAAAATGACTTTGTCGGTCAGAGTTAGCCTGGGAAAGGCTGATTATCTTGACGCCTTTTAGAGCGGGGGACAGAAGTTGAAGTGGAATAGCTGAGCCGTAGTCCAGTCCTGGTTCGCTACTGAGCTGGATATCAAAATTATTTTTTAGTGATTCTTTAATCTCATGGGCTAAAATCATATCGCCATCAATTTGTCCCTTAGTGGCAAAATCACCAAAATTAGAAAAATTTATTTTGAATTCTGGTGCGCTATTTATTAGCCAACCTTTTTCAGGTGAGTTTAGGTGGGGGGAAATAATGATAATCGTTTCTACTTTTTCTTTTAGAAGTTGGTCAACAATCTTTTGGTATGACTGAGTAGTTTTATTCAACACTAAATTATTCATCTTGCCAATGGCCGGAATTAGAATTGGGGAATGAGGAGTGATGTAAGAGGAAATTAACATAATAATTATTGAATGGTTGGTGGCAAGCTCATAGCTGTGCCTAGAGGGTAGAGGGATAATAATTGAGGTGAAACGGTGATAACATTATTCCAGTTATAGCCCAGAGTTTCAAAAGTTTCACCCGAGCTAAATGGTCTTTTCTGTCCGCCATCAATGAGATAAACAGCTGGAGAGGCTGAAGATTTCAGGAGTTCACTGTTTCCAAATAGAATTGGTGCTATTTTAGTATATTTAGCTAAGGTTGTTTCACTGGCCTTAATTATTTTTTTACCTTTAAATTTAGTACTCAAAAGTATTTTGTCGATAAGCGGAGCCTTGGTATTATCCTGAACAAAATAGATTCCGCCGTTCTTGGTACTTTGCATTAATGTTCCAGTGATATTGGTTGAGGTGGAGGTCAAATTCTGCCCGTCGCTATAGCCGGCTAAGTCGCTGATTGGAGCTTCAATAATTTCATCGGGATTAAAGCCAATGTTTTTGAAAGCTGTTTCGCTGACTATCAATCGTTTGGTGTTATCAACTAGTAAATATCTTTTTTTGTCAGGAGTCTTGATGATCGAATAATTAGGGAATTTGATCGCTTCACCTTTTTCGTAATTATCTAAAACTTCTTTCCCGACTGTAATAACCTTCTTTTCATCGAAGCGAGAGCTCAAAGCACCACGACTCAAAAATGGTCTTTTCTTTCCGCCGTCAATTAACCAGACACCGACTTCGCCGTTAATTTTTAATAACGATCCATCAGGATAGACTAATTGATTTTTAGGGAAATATTTTTTCCACAGTTTGAAAAAATTATAATTGCCATTAAAGACGTGTGGCGTGTAATTATATAATCCAGCCGTAGCAGTGTTTTCGACAGTAACATTTATGGGACCGTTAGTTATCGTGCCATAGGGATTGGTAAAAGAATAGGTGTTTCCGGCGCGGTAGCGGTAGCTATTGGGGTGATCCATATAATATCTAAATTGTAAGGCAGCGCTATTAACTTGTTTGCCAAAGCCTTTGTAGTATGGATTGCAAGCCCAATTATCCGGACAGCCATAGCCGGTTGCCCAATCTAATTGACTTTGTTTGGGGTTAGTATCACTGATTAAGCTTTGTTCTTTTTGGAGAAGCACTAAGAGAAATTTAGGACTGACAGTATTAACTGCTCGGCATTTTAATTTCTTTTCGGCTTCAGTCGGTGTGTCGCTTAACTCCACATTTTCACAGTCATAATTGGCAGTGGCGGCTTCATAGATTATTTCGGCCGCTGTTTTGTTCGGGGTTCCGTGAGAATTATAGGTGGCATAATTGGCTAGAAAACTATTCTGCTTATTTAAAAAGTTCTGAATTTCTATTAGGCTCATGCTATCGGTGTTGAGGATTTCGGCGTCGCTAATAATTCGACCGGGATTAAATTCCGGATCAATTGTCGTTTGAGCAAAGGAATTAGATGGGTAGAAAAAAAATATTAGGGCTAATATTAAACTAATTTTAGAGATTTTTTTCATGCTATTTAAATTAATTATTTCTTATTATTCCATTATAATATATTTTTTCAATTTTGGGAAAAAAAGAAAAAACGCCCTTATATTTTTGGCGTATTCTCTTTTTCGATTATTTAACGGTTAGGACCACTTCATTCTTAATTCCGAGATCGATCATCACTTTATCCCCATTATTTATCTTTCCTTCAACAATGTTTAGAGCTAATTCATCTAAGATCATGTTCTGGATAATTCGTTTCAGGGGGCGGGCACCGAAGGTGATGTCGTAGCCTTTTTCAGCTAACATTTTTTTAACCTTCTGGCCGATCTTGAGGGTAATATTTTTTTCCAGTAATCTGGTTTCTACCTTTTGCAATTCGAGATCGACAATATTAATTAGAGCTTCGCGACTTAAACTCTTAAATAAAACAGTTTCATCAATTCGGTTTAGGAATTCTAATTTGAAATATTCGCGTAAGATCTTGTCGATCTTTTGGCGCATCTCATTGTCATGATTTTTGGTGGCCGATGATTCATCGGTGGAGTCGTTAAAGCCAATAGCATATTGTTTTATAATCTCGTTGCCTAAATTAGAAGTCATAATGACGATTGTATTTTTGAAGTTAACTACTCGTCCTTTGGAATCAGTTAGTCTGCCATCATCTAATATTTGTAGAAGCATATTAAAAGTTTCTGGGTGAGCTTTTTCAATTTCATCAAAAAGGACAACGCTGTAAGGGCGGCGACGGATCTTTTCTGTTAATTGGCCGCCTTCATCGTGTCCGATATACCCCGGAGGGGAACCGATTAATTTAGCGACGCTATGTTTTTCCATAAATTCACTCATGTCTAACCTGACCAAAGCATTCTCGTCGTTGAACATAAACTTGGCCAAAGCTTTAGCTAGCTCAGTTTTACCAACGCCGGTTGGACCCACAAAAAGGAAGGAGCCGATTGGCTTCTTCTCTTCATTAATTCCAGCTCTGGAGCGCCGGAGAGCATTGGCTACTGCATGAATAGCCTCGTCTTGGCCAACAACAACTTGGCCTAATTCTTTTTCGGCATGAGCTAATTTTTTGATTTCACTTTCGAGCATTTTTTGAACGGGAATTCCAGTCCAACGGGAAACAACTCGAGCAATATCTTCTTCATCTACTTCTTCTTTTAGTATTCTTTGGCCCTTCTTTTGGATCTTGGTTAGTTCAGCTTCGCGTTCTCCAATCTCTTTTTCTAATTTAGGGATGAGATCATATTTAATTTGAGCAACCTTGGTGAGGTCGTCACCACGACGTTGAATGATTTCAGCGTTTGCTTTCAGTTCATCAATTTTCTTTTTGTTTTCGCGGATATGGGCGATGATATTCTTTTCGTTCTGCCAATGAAGTTCTAATTGGTTAGCTTTTTCTTTTAGCTCGCCTAATTGTTTGTTAATATTTTTTATCTTTCCAGCATTATCTTTTGATCCTTCTTTATTAGAAGCTAGTCCGGCTTTTACAATTTCCAGTCTTTTTATTTCTCGTTTTAGGTTATCTAATTCTTCTGGCATGGAGTCAATTTCCATTCGCAGAGATGAAGTGGCCTCATCAATGAGATCAACGGCCTTGTCTGGCAAAAAGCGATCACTGATATAGCGAGTGGAGAGTTGAGCGGCGGCTACCAGAGCGTTGTCGGTAATCCGAACGCCATGATGAACTTCATATTTTTCTTTAATGCCACGCAAAATAGCAACAGTATCTTCAATGCTTGGTTCGGCAACATGAATCGGTTGGAATCTTCTTTCTAGAGCTTGGTCTTTTTCAATATATTTTTGATATTCCTTGGTGGTAGTGGCGCCAATAGTCCTTAGTTCGCCTCGGGCTAAAACTGGTTTAAGCATATTGGAAGCATCCATTGATCCTTCTGAGGCTCCAGTGCCGACTAGAGTATGCAACTCATCAATGAAAAGAATAATTTTGTCACCGTGAGATTTAATTTCTTTGAGGACAGCCTTGAGGCGCTCTTCAAATTCACCACGGAATTTAGCCCCAGCCACTAAGGCTCCTAAATCCAGGGAAACTATTTCTTTATTCTTTAGCATCTCCGGAACATCACCAGCCACAATTCTTTGGGCTAGTCCTTCAACGATCGCTGTTTTTCCGGTTCCGGCATCGCCGATTAAGACTGGGTTGTTTTTAGTTCGGCGTAAGAGTACTTGCATGATGCGACGAATCTCCATATCACGACCGATAACTGGATCTAATTTTTCTTCCTTGGCTTTGTCGGTAAGGTTAGTGGTATATTTTTCTAGAACTTTAAATTTAGTATCAGGATCAGGATCGGTAATCGGATTAGCTCCTCGGAGATCTTTCAAAACCTCTTTTATCTTTTGATAATCTAGCTTGAAGTTAAAAAGAATTTTCTGGGCCATTGTAGCTGATCCGATTAAGGCTAGAAGAATATGTTCAGTGGAGATATACTCATCACCCATTCCATCGGCTTCTTTTTTAGAACGTTCTAAGACCATAGCTACATCACTTGTGCCTTGGACAGCCTGAACCGGACCGCTGATAGGAGAGGTTTTGACTTTTGGTAGTCGATTAATTTCTTTGATGGTAAAATCTTCTAGAATATCTGGGTCAGTACCTAATTTTTCTAGGATGGGTTTAATCAGGCTTTCATTCTGTTGCAAGAGAGCTAAAAGAAGATGTAGGGCTTCAATATATTGCTGACCAGATTCTTGAGCAATAATTTGGGCGTTGATGATAGCTTCCTGCGATTTGTTGGTAAATTTATTAAACATATTTTCATTATAATTATTAATTTATTTTAGCACTCTTTGCTTTGGAGTGCTAATTACAATATAGTATATATAATTGGGAGTGTCAATATAGGGTTATTTAGCTTTTTTATCAAAAATAGCTATGTTTTTGGACTTCTATGGACTTATTGATTAGTTTCAGTTATAATTTAGGTTGAATTGATATTAAAAATATTATTATGCTACAAAATAAAAGTATCTTGAGTCCAGACGCTATTAAGCTCATCGAGGAAATCTATGGTCAGGCTGTTTATGATATTAATCAGATTAAAAAAGAGCGAGACAAGAAAATCAATGATCTACTTCGGGGAATTGATGCTAAGCAGGCCGCTGCGGCTATTAAAGAAATTAGAGATTTACAATAATTTTTATTTATTAAGTTAATATTAATAATATGGGAGAAAAAGAATTAAACTCTTTGATCGGTGAGAAGAAAAAGTTAGAAGATAAGTTAAGCCGGGTTACTTCTAAGATTGATAAGAGTGCGGAGGCTGCTTTGGCCGCTACTCAGGCCGCTGACGCTAAGTTTAGTATTGTTATCCCTAATATTTCTGGTTATGAAATTGCTGAGAAGCATTATTCCAAAGAAGAGATTGAGAAAAAAAGGTTAGAGGTGGAGCTGGAACGTATTAATTCCAGAATTGAGGAGGCCCGGAAAGTTGTTCAGGCCGCAGCTCAAGCTGCAAAAACTAAATTTAATGTTGTTGTTCCAAATATTTCTGGTTATGATATTTCTGAAATCAATAGTGTTGAGCGGGTAACCGATCAACAAGTTGATCAGGTGGTAGCGGAATCTGACAAGAAAGTAGAAAAGGTTATTAAAGAGAGCGAACCAGTAGATGGCGGAACCTTGGTTATTTAATTGTTATCTTGTTTTATAAATAAGAAAGATCCTGTTTTTGTTAGGGTCTTTTTTGTTACAAGGTTTTTATAATTTTTTAGTAAAAAAAACGGGATTCTAGTGAATCCCGTTGGGTGTGTATCTATAACAATAGATTACTCGGCGCTTTTCTCCTCGCCTTTGTCTATTGTCTCTCTTGATTTTTCAATATCCACTAAAATTGCGCCCTCAGCATCAGAAACTGTGATGCGGTAAGCATTTTTTATTTCGCCGAAAGCTTCGACTACTCTAGATAATGCTTCTGGGTTGTCAAGTTTAGTTTCATCTACAAAAACTTTCATACCATTATCCTCCATCTTTTTTTTCAGATCTAAAACTTTTTGTTTTGAATCTAAGTTGTTTGTTTCGAAATTCATATTTACTGTCAAAACTAAATAGCTTTATTAAGTATTTAGTCCTTTTTGTTTATTTTTTAAGATGATATAAGTATATCATGTTTTATTTATTTTGTCAATGGTTTTGGCTTTTTGTCAATTTATGTTATTATTAATATATATTTTAGCGCACTTTAGCGCCTCTGTCTAATTCTTTATGAATAGTAGTCATTTTCTAGTCTATCTTCCTAAAATTTTGCTGCAAATCTTGCGGGATTTTTTGTATTTTCCTTTTTGGTGGTATAGCGTCGGTCTCTGGCGGCTTTTGTTAAAGGTGGGAAATTTTTTGCGTGAACAACAGATTAGTTTGGGACTGATGGTTTGGGTCAAGAATATTTTTACTCCGATGTATGGTCAGAGAGACTTTGTCGGCAAGATTATTAGTTTTGTGATGCGCTTAGTTCAAATCATTGCTCGCGGAGCGTTGATGATTTTTTGGTTATTATTATGTTTAGTCTTTATTGTTTTTTGGATTGCTTTGCCACCGCTGGTGGTGGGAGAAATACTTTATCAATTGATTTAAGATATGAAAAAACCATTGCCTCTATTGTTTTGGGAATTAAATTTAAGTCGTTCAGCTATTGCTTTAAAAAGATTAAAAGCCAAGTTTGATGTGGCGGTTAATATTATTTCTGCTCTAGTGGCTTTAAGTGGTGTGGCTAGTCTGGTTTACTTTATTTATCTGCATCAAGATTGGATTATGTTGTCTCCCGCTAATTTTTTATTTTTTTATAGAGAGAAAAGTGCTTGGTTATTGTTATTTTTTGTCTCAATCATTTTCGACATGTTTCTTTATTATCGTTTAAGCGAGAATAAGGCTCGTCGAATTAAAATTAATTATAATTCTCATCGGAAAAAAGTTGAAGCTTCTTCTGGTCTATCAGATTCTTCTCTAAAATTATTAGAAGACTCCTATCTTTTGGCAGCTAAATTAAAACAAGGCGAGGTTACGGTGCGTCATATTTTTCGAGCAGCGCTAACTGACAAACAAGTCAAAATGTTACTGGTTCGCTTGGATGTTGATTTGAGATCGCTGGTGGATAAGTTGAAAAATTATTTGGCGGGGGATAATGGTAATAAAAAATTATCTGGTTTTTCTTCTACCGCACAGGATGCTTTGATTAAAGCTTATGAAGAGGCTTGGGGCGAAGGGCGAAAAAGCATTGATGCTTTAGATTTATTTTTATTCTCTTATACTCAAGATGAATTATTACAAGAAATTCTTTATGACCAAGAAATTACTGCCAATAAAGTTACTAATGCCATTAAATGGTTTAGGGTTAATGAGCAGATGAGAGAAAATTATCGTATTTATCGAAAAATGGCTCGATTGAAACCTGGAACAGGTATGAATAGAGCCTATACTGCCGTGGCTACTCCAACGCTGGATTATTTTTCTCATGACTTAACTCTTATGGCTAAGTATGGTTATTTAGAAATTTGTGTTTCGCGCGACAAAGAAACTAAGGCTGTTTTTGAAGCCATGGAGAGTGGCCATTCCGGCGTATTGCTAGTTGGCCCAGTCGGTGTTGGCAAACGTAGTATTATTGAGGGCTTAGCTCAATTGATGGTCAAAGAGGAGGTTCCAGTTTTTTTGAAAGACAAACGTTTGGTGGAATTGGATATCTCGCGCTTAATTGGAGGCACTTCTCCGGCCGAAGCTCAGTCTCGTCTGCTTAATGTTATTGGAGAGGTAATGCATTCTAAAAACATTGTTTTATTTATTGATAATTTAGAGGCGATTATTGGTATTTCTTCCGGATCTGAGGGCAGCTTGGAATTATCGGAAGTTTTGGCTGACGTTTTAAGTCGGCAAAATATTTTTTGTTTAGCTTGTGCCTCAAGTGAAAACTATTCTAAATATATTGAAGAAAGAAGTTTGGGCGAGATTATGACAACTGTTGGTGTTAGTGAGCCGGGGCGGGATCAAGCCATTCAGATTTTGGAGAGTAAGGTGGGATTTTTTGAAAGTAAATATAATGTTTATATTAATTATCGTGCCGTTGAGCAGGCTGTTGATTTGTCGGCGCGTTATATCAGTGACAAGTCTTTGCCGGAGAAAGCGATTAACATTATGCAGTTGACGGCGGTCAGGGTCTCTAAATCCGCTAAGGGACAAGGTTTTTGTAGTCAGGATGATATTGCCTCTGTTGTCTCCGAGCAGACTGGGATTCCAGTTTCCAAAATTAGTGAAAGTGAAACGCAAAAATTATTATCTTTGGAGGACAATATTCATGCTCGGATGATTGGTCAAGAAGAAGCGGTTTTGGCTATCTCCGGTAGTCTTCGTCGAGCTCGAGCTGAGCTTCGAGAAAGCAAGAGGCCAATTGCTAGCTTCTTATTCTTGGGTCCTACCGGTGTGGGTAAAACTGAGTTAGCTAAAACTGTGACTGAAGTTTATTTTGGTGATGAAAATTATATGATTCGTCTCGATATGAGTGAATATCAATTGGCTGACAGTGTCAAAAAGATGATTGGTGATTCCACTTCTGGTTCCTTGGGTTATTTAACTGAGGCTGTCAGAAAGAAACCTTTTTCTTTGGTGCTCTTGGATGAAATAGAAAAAGCACATCCCGATGTCTTAAATTTATTTTTACAAATGATGGATGATGGTCGCTTGACTGATGGACAGGGAAGAACAATTAATTTTACCAATTCAATTATCGTTGCTACTTCTAATGCCGGAGCTTTGTATATTTCCGAATCTGTTTCCAAGGGAGTGGATATTAGTATTATCAAGCAAGAGTTAATTGATAATCAATTGAATAAGATTATGCGACCGGAGCTGATTAATCGTTTTGATGGAGTAATAGTCTTCAAGCCTTTGAGCTTTGATAATGTGGTGGCTGTGGCTAAGTTAATGCTTAATAAGATTAGGAAGAATTTGGAGGTTAAGGGGATCGATCTAGTGGCTAGTGAGGCTGGAGTCAAGGAGTTGGCTCGTCAGGGCTATGATCCTAAATTTGGTGCTAGACCACTGCGTCGATTATTACAAGACAAGACAGAGAATCAAATCGCTAATTTGATTTTGGCCAATGGCTTGAAGCGACGTGATACAGTGGTTATTGATGAGGAGGGTAATGTCCAGGTGGAGAAGGGGAGGGAGTTATAATTAATAATTTTTAAATTTTAAAAAGATCCATGGCGGGTCTTTTTTGTTTCTGAAAATTAATTTTGGTGGCGCTTGAATATTTTAGCAAAAACCAGCTATACTGTTAGAGAACTTCTAAATTTATGAATTATTTTTTACCAGCTCTAATTGCCTTTGTCTTGTCTCTTGCTCTGACCATCTTAATCAGTAAATTGGCTTTGAGATGGAATATTGTTGATTTGCCTGACAAGGCTCGCAAAATTCACACTGTTCCCACTCCACTCTTGGGTGGGTTGGCTATTTTTGTTAGTTTTTTTGTGGTTGCTTTTATTTTTTCTAGTCAGCTAACGGCTGGTAATTTGGAAATTAGTCATTGGTTGGGGGTATTTTTGGGAGGATTAATACTAATGCTTGGAGGGCTGGGAGATGACAAATATAATTTCAAGCCGGGGTATCAGATTGTCTTTCCACTTTTAGCAATCCTTTGCGTGGTTCTAGGTGGCGTGGAAATTGAAAAGATAACTAACCCTGGTGGTGGACTGATTTATATTCCAAGTTTAATCTCAGCCTTACTAATTGGTATTTGGCTATTGGGCATGATGTATACGACTAAATTGCTAGATGGTGTCGATGGTTTAGTTTCCGGAGTTTCAGTTATCGGTAGTTTAATAATTTTTCTTTTTACCGTCACCACTCGTTACTATCAGCCCGACATTGCTCTGGCCGCTATTATTTTAGCCGGTAGCATCTTTGGTTTTTGGGTTTTGAATTTTAATCCGGCCAAAATCTTTTTGGGGGAGGGTGGCTCATTATTTTTGGGTTATATTTTGGGAGTATTAGCCATTATCTCTGGTGGAAAGATAGCTATTGCTCTCTTGATTATGGGCGTTCCAATTTTAGATGTTTTTTGGACAATTTTGCGTCGCTTGGTTAAAGGTAAGAATCCTTTTAAGTTTGCTGATCGGAAGCATTTACACCATCGGTTATTGGATTTGGGCTTGAGTCAAAAACAAACCGT
>JBAYNC010000030.1:0-11093 GCA_041679025.1 Patescibacteria group bacterium | reverse complement strand
GGCGCGACAAGTTATTGGCTCCGGGTCGGATTATCTATAGTCTGGAAGCTAAGAGAAAGTTTAAGCAACTCGTTAATGATTTTAAGCCTGACGTTATCCATATTCATAATATCTATCACCAATTATCACCCTCCATTCTGTCTATTGCTCGCCGTTATAAAATCCCGGTCGTGATGCATCTGCATGACTATAAATTAGTTTGTCCTAATTACCAGCTTTTTGTTGATGGTCAAATCTGCTATCGCTGTCGGAAGCATAAATATTGTCAGGCTATTTCCCATCGTTGCTTTAATGGCTCGTGGTTTAAGAGTGTCTTGGTGGCCCTAGAGATGTTTTTGCATCATTGTGTCTGGAAAATATATGAGCGAAACATTAGTCTTTATATTGCTCCAAGTGAGTTTATGAAAAAAACTGTTGTTAGTTTTGGTATTCCAGAAGAGAAGGTTGAGGTGCTGTACAATTTTATTGTTCAGCCCGAGACTCAGGTTGGAGATATTGGAGCAAAAGACTATCTGCTTTATTACGGCCGACTGTCTCCGGAGAAAGGAGTCAACGTTTTGCTTCAAGCCTTGAAACAAATTCCTAAAACTTTGAAATTAAAGATTGTTGGCTCTGGGCCAGAATTGGAAAATATAAAGGCAAATATTGAGTTGTTGGGGCTAGAGCAGACGGTAGAGTTGCTAGGCCCTAAGTTCGGTCAAGAGCTGAACCAAATAATATTAGGCGCAAAAGCTATTATCATTCCGTCTATTTGGGCGGAGAATATGCCTTTTGTGCTTTTAGAATCATTGGCTTTGGGTAAGGTGGTGATTGCTTCAGAGACTGGTGGACTACCGGAATTAATTACTCCGGGAAAAACTGGCTTCTTGTTTGCAAATAGTGATGTCTCGGATTTGGCTCAAAAGATTGTTTCTCTGGATGATTATAATTTAGAAGATATTGGTTTGGCAGCTAAGAAAGTGGTTGCTAATCTTACTCTAGATAAACATCACCAGAAATTATTAGAGCTATATCAACGAGTAGTCAGAAAATAATTATTTTTAATTTGTTTGTAATAAAAGGAGATTATTGTAAAAATAGTCTCCTTTTTGCAGATAATAACTTTTTAACTTCTAGTCTTGACTTTAGTCTCTTTCTAAAATAAGATAATGGCGGCTGGTTTTTGTTGCCAGTCTAATATCGTTATTTAATAATAGAATAATAAGAAATTTCTTAAGTTATTAATATTTACAAAAACAGTTAGTCATGAAACAATTATTGAAAAATGTTCAGGTTTTAGGTGTCACTTGTAATCAATGGGGTGATACTGGAAAAGGAAAATTCGTTGATCTTTTTGCTACTTGGGCTAATATTATCGCCCGTGGTACCGGCGGTGATAATGCCGGCCACACTATTTGTTGTGGTAGTGACAAACACACCTTTCATATTGTGCCTTCTGGTATTCTCTTTGACCGCGAAGGGAAAACTAATATTATCGGCAATGGGACAGTTATTTATCCAAAGACTTTGGATTTCGAGTTATCTTTACTGGAAAAAAAGGATTTGAGTTATAATAATTTGATGATCGCCTGGAATGCTAAGCTGATCTTGCCGACTCAAATTGTTTTGGACAGGGCTAGAGAATGTTTAGCTGGTGATGGCAAAATTGGTTCGACTGGTAAGGGTATTTCCCCGACCTACGGTGATCATATCACCCGTAATGGCCTGATTGTTAATGACTTGATTAATCCCGACATCTTTCGTCGGAAATTAGAAAGTCATTTAACAGAGAAAAGATTGCTTTTGAGAAATTATGATCCAGAGGTTATAAAGGCAATCATGGGTCATGAACATTTAGAGTGCGGCCTGTATTATAGCTCCAAGAATATTTTTTGTTCTTATGCTATCCTTGAAAGGTATCTGGAGTATGGTAAAAAGTTGCGTTATCTGATTAGGAATACTGATGATTTTCTGCGTCAAGAGTTGTTTAAGGGATCAAAAATCCTTTTGGAAGGATCCCAAGGACTCCTGTTGAGCATTGATCATGGTACCTATCCTTTTGCCACTTCTTCTGACTGCACTATTTCCGGCCTAGCTAAAGGTGTCGGACTAAAATTATCTGATGTTGATTTGTCCTTAGGAATTATTAAGGGCTTCTATGCGACTAGAGTTGGCCGAGGACCATTTCCAACTGAGATGGGCGGACAAGAATCGGATGATTGGTGCAATAGATCGGGCATTACTAAGGAAGTTGAAAAGAGCCGGTACGATAAGGATCCGATTGATTGGGCTATTGAGTTTGATCAGGGGGTTGGAATTCGAATGATCGGGGATGAATATGGTGGCACTACTGGACGTCCGCGTCGCGTTGGTTGGTTAGATCTTCCGCTCTTGAAGTATGCGTTAAAATACGCTAGTTCCGATGTTATCTTGACTAAGCTAGATGTCCTGGACGGATGTGAGTCCGTTAAGGTTTGCCATGAATATGAGTATTGCGGTCCGGATTATAATCTTGGTAATCAGGTGATTAAAATGGAGATTATATTAGCTCTATTGTCGCTCCAATTAGCGACATTCTTAAGTTCTGCGTGCCAGTCTATAAAGAGTTTGAAGGCTGGAAATGTAGCATTAAGGAAATTAGAAATTTCTCTGATTTACCCACAAAACTGAAAACAATTTTAAATTTTGTGGTAGCTGAAACTGGTATTAACCCTCGAATTATATCGGTCGGAGCCGATAGAGAAGAGACTATTTTCTGCTAAAAATATTTTTTTTAAAGCCGCTAGACTAATCTAGTGGCTTTTTTATTGTCCCTAAAAGTAAAAAGCCCCTACTATTAGCAAGTAGAGGCTTTCTCAAATTATTATTATGGAAGTTTCAGTCCATTCTGTTTTTCCCTTTGGTGGGAAAGATCTAAAGAACTTCGTTCAGCCTTTTGTGGAAATATTCCTCAGGCTACAAAACTTTCCTTGATTGTTAATTATAAGATAGCAAATCAGAGTAATTTTGTCAAGATATTGACAAAATATATCGTTTGTGATAAAATAATAAGCATTAAAAAGATTATAAAAAATTATTTAAATTTCATACATATGAAAAAAGTATTATTGAGTTTATTAGTAATAGTGGTTTTTGTGGGAGTAACCACTTTGCCAGCCAAAACAAAGGTCCGGGCCTATTATTCTGGTGATTCCATTGTCTATAAAGACACAGTGGTCGTCGGATCGGCTAATACCTAAAGCTTGGAGGTCTTTAAGCTGGATGGTCAAAAATTAACAAAATTTGTTGATCTTAAACCATATAACTCTCGTTTTGGTGTTTATGATAGCTTTTTTGATTTGAAATTTAATCAAGAAGATGGACGTCTATATGTTTATGCTATCTCTGGTTTTTCAATTTATAAATATGATATTTCTGATTTAAACTCTCCGAGTTTAGTTAAATCTTCAACTAATAGTTACTGGGAATGGTATAGCCGGGTTGATAAATTTGGTGATGACATGGTCACTATCTCTAATCGTGGCGTTAAGGTCCTTAACTCTAATTTGGATGTTATTGATTCCTATGATATTAAAAACGACATCCCTTATAATATTAGCTCCGCTGGATCAGATCAATATATTTTTAGTACTACTAAAAATCAGATCAGTGTTTTTGATAGAACTAGTCGCCAAGTAATCAAAAATATTAATATTAATTACCGTAGCGCTTCAGGAAATCGCAGTTTGTATTTTGATTCATATAGTCAGATGGTTTATGCCGTGGATGATTATAGCGCTAAAAAATTTGATTTAAATGGCGCTCTAAAATCGACCTTTGATCATTCCGGTAATCCTGGTTACGATGTTGCTTCTTCTAATAATGAATATTTATATTTTTCTAACGGCATCGGCGTGGTTAAGTTGGAAAAATCTACCATGAAACTTTTAGATTCTCAAGTTACTGGCGGTATTGCTGGTTCTGAAGGTTGGGCTATGGGAATGAAGGTGGTCTCTAATTCTACTGGTGACAAAGTGGTAGTCTTTAATAATTCTAGTATTTTAGTCTTGAATGATAAATTAAATAAATTAGCTTATGTTAGAGCTGGAGTTGATAGTCGACCAGATGTTAAAGAAAATTTATTTCTACGTTTAAACACAGTTTCTGCTTCGACTAATTCAATTGTTAACTTAACTGGTGGTGGCTATTATCCAAATGAAAAATTAATGATTAGCTTTGGTGATACTAAAATTGTCGGTCAAGCCGATGAAAGCGGTCGTTTTAAACAAATTATGACCGTACCATCAGTTTCCAATTCGGCTGCTCACAATACTTCAGATGTGACTATCGCCAGCGCTGGTACTAGCACCACCATGACTACCGTTAGAGAACGGAAAGATATTAAGGTTGTGGGAGAACAATCAAAATTTAATTATAGTGTTAGTCTAGAGGTCGTTACCACTAAATAATTAAGATCATTTTGGTAAGAAGCAGGCGTTAACCTGCTTTTTACTTTAAATAAATTCTAGTTTCTGGTATAATACTATTATCTTAATTACTTAGCCTTAATCTTAATTTTATGGAATTTAGTGAATTAATTAAAAATAAAAAACAAACATTAGTTTCTTTTTTTCTGATTTTTTTCTTGCTGGGAGCTGTCTTTACCGGACTGCAGACTTTTAAGTATGGAACTACTTCCAAGCTACTAGTTATTCAAGAGGGGGCTAGCGGGGTTGATCCTTTTGCTGTTTCTCGCTCCGTTGAATATTTAAGTGGCTTGTTTTCTCAGGTGGTTTATTCCAATTCATTTTTTAATTTAGTTCAAGATTCCGGATTTAATATCGACAAAACTTATTTTAAAGGAGATTCCATTAACCAGATGAAGCTGTGGCGGAAGACTGTTTCGGCTAAGAGTGTTGAAAATTCCGGTGTAATTAATATCAGTGTCCATCATCCCAATGCCTACCAGGCTAAGCAGATAGCCTTGGCTGTTAATAATGTTTTGATGACCAAAAATTCTAACTATCAAGGTATTGGCTCTTCGGTGAAGATTACAGTTATTGATGAACCGTTAGTTTCTAATTATCCTAACCAACCGAATCTTTTAATTAATTTTGGTTTGATAGTAGTCTCAAGCTTAATCTTCGGTTTGATCTATATTTATATTTTTCCGGAAGAGAAGTATGATTTTAGTTTAATGGGTCGTCGCCGAAAGAAGGTTAGGGCTGTTAGAAATACAATTAAGCATGATTTTCTTGCTTCGGTTAGTGATTTAAGTGACAGAAATAATGGATCAGAAAATAGTTTAGAGAGCAGGGGGAGTATTAAAAATATAATGCGTTAAAAAATAAATATTTTTCAAATTGACAAAAGGCATATTATTGTGATATGCTTTTTGTATTGTTTTTTGGTCTTTAAAAGAGTGACTGATTAAACTAATGATAAAGCTAATCTTTTGAGGTTGGTTTTTAATTAGTTTAATTAATCATTAAAATTTTAAAAAAAGATGAATTTAAGAGAGTTTCCCAGGGCCCTTACTCCAGGTGAATGGATTAATGGTAGCCCGGCTCCAAAAAATGAGCCAATCGTTGGTGTTGATGACGTCAGCTACATGTTTAATTGTGATAAAGTATTACATGAAACCCCGGTTTCGGTCGTATTTTATGGCCATGTAGTTGAACAAAAAACTGAGTCAGAAACGGGGCAGTATGCATTGCTTATTGTAAATGATAGGTCGGCATATTTAAGTCGTCTCAATGGCCCAATGAACTTTTAATTAGCGGGACTGGCGAAACTTAATCGTTTTGCTGGTCCTTTTTTATTGCTCAAATGGTATATTGACAAAAAATATCATTTATGCTAGAATAGAGCTAGTACTTTAATATCATTTCATTTTTATTGGTTTTTAAGGCAATTATTGAATTACCGTTTAAGTCTCTTAATCTGGGGATTTAAATGGTAATTTAATGAATGTCTAACTTTTAAAACCCTTATAAAAAATGAAAAATTTAATTATAGTATTAGTTTGTTTGATCTCCGGCTTAGCCTACGGTCAAACTGAGTCAAATAATTTTGAGCTGAAGTATAACGGCAGTTATAGTGCTACACCCACCGAGGTTTTAAGTATTGATGATGTCCTGGACACGTTTCGTCTGGGAGAATCTAATGCCTATGATTTAGGTGCCGGTATGTATCTTAATTGCGGCTTAGGAGTTGAAGGAGGTTATCGTGTTTCTAATCGCTACTTTGATACTTTAGCTGGTGGTCAGGAATCATATTCAATTGGTCTGTCTTTTAAAAAGGTAGTTTTGGGTCCCGGGTCGTTATTCGATGAAGGATTTAATACTGCTTTTAAATTCGGTGCTGGGTATTTCCACGCCGATAAAATCGACCAAATCGAATACATCAACATTGAAGATGTTTCCAGAATATGGAAGAGGAATAAAATCTCTAAGGGATTTTATCTTAGCGGGGGATTCAACATCTTCAGAGACAGTCCTGAGTTTATCGACTTCTATGGAATCTCATTCCATGGGAGCTATAAAAATTCTATCTCTAGTATTTTAAGCGAGTCAATCGATGACAAGCTTATAAAAGGTAGATGGGGAAAGGAAGACTCTGTTGGCGTGGTGAGCGTTGGCGTTGAAGTTAAGCCAGTAATTTTTCCTCTGGGTCCGAAGTCTGGTTTATCTTTAATAACTACTGCTAGCTATAGTAACTTCAATGGTTATAATGTCTATGACCCAGGAGCTACTTTCCAGGTCGGATTTACCCTTGAAGGATTTCATAAACTTGGAGAATGTGTCAGAATCGTTTATGTTTGCGCCCCTAGGGAAAATTATATTTCCAACGGGATTAACGTGAATGTAGATTTGATTCAAACCTGCCGAACTCTGTTCGGAAGGTAAGAACAAAAAATATCTTTCGAAAAAGGCTTTCTAAACAGGAGGCCTTTTTTCAATTTTTAGGATGACAAAAAACAGTCTAGAATAATCTAGACTGTTTTTATATCTCTAATTTATTTGGTAGTAACTGCGTAGGGAGTAACGTTGACGTATTTGGTAGCTTTAAGGGTGTTGTCAAACTTACGTAATTTTTTAGTAGTAAATTTAACTGTACCAGACTTAACTGCAAATAAGGTATCATCGTTACCACGTTTGACATTTTCTCCGGCTCGGTACTTAGTACCACGTTGTCTAATAATGATGGCTCCAGGTTTAGCCTTCTCGCCGTCGTATAATTTTACACCTAAGCGTTTGCTTTTCGAATCTCGTCCGAGGGTCGTACTGCCGCCGGCTTTCTTATGTGACATATTAGTATAAAAAACACATAAATTAGGCTTATTTATTAAGCCTTGATAAAGATGTGTTTCTGCTTAATTTTTTAATAATTATCGATGTTTCTAATATATCAAACCGAATAAAAACTGTCAATATCAAGGTATTTTATTATTTTTTAGATAATGGTATAATAAGAACATAAAATAAACTTAAGATAAATCATTAATCATCCTGTCGAATTGGCATTTGATTTTTGGATTTTTTAAAAAAATTTATGGCAGTCAAAGTAAATGAAGCTCAATGCATTGGTTGTGGCATGTGTGCCAGTATGTGTCCTGATGTTTTTAAAATAAATAATTTGGGTAAATCAGAAGTAATTAGTTCTGATAATAAGGAATGCGCTATGTCGGCAGCTACAGCTTGCCCAGTTATGGCTATTTCCGTTGATTAATTTTATGGATGAAGACCAGATAGTTAAAAAAATTGAAAATGTTGGCTCGCCGGAACAAACTTCGGTTGTTCAGCCAGAAGCGGAGATAAGTCCAGAGAAGGTGGCTGAGCAGAAAGTAGAGAGAGTGGCTCCAAAAGTAGAGGAGGTTGTGTTGACTCCACAACCAAGTGGGGTAACTGCCAATCGAGTTGCTCCAGCTAAGACCGCCGAGCAAATAAGAAACGAACAGATTGATGCTATTTTATCTGATGGCTTAGCTGATATTTATTTAAATCTTTCACCTCAGAAACAAGTTGAATTTAGAACGAGTGGGGAAGAGGCTGTTAAAAAAATTAATGGTCTTTTGAGTCAGACTAAAGTTAAGATTAGGCAAATAGTTGATATTATTAAACGTTGGCTGACAATTATTCCTGGTCTTAACAAATTCTTCCTAGAACAAGAAGCTAAAATCAAGGCTGATAAAATTATTAAGTTAAAAAAATAATTAATATAATATATGGAATCTAATTTGGCCCCATCGATGCCTTTAATTGATTCTGGTTTGGCGGCGACTGAAAATTCTAATTTTTGGCCGATTTTTTTTGTGATTTTTGGCATTATAATTCTCTTGGTGATTGCCAAAAAGTTAATTAAGAAATTTGCTACTGAAAATAGTAATATTGATCAGATGATTTTTTTGGTTAGAATGCCAAAAGAAAAACCAAAGGAAGATGGCGGAAACAGCACGTTGAATGTTCAGCAATTAAGAGAGGCCATTTCTCAGGGCGAAACTATTTTTGCTGGCATTGGTGGTTTGAAGAGCCAACAGAAATTACGTGCTTGGCTTTTTGGTCGCGAAGATCATTTTTCTTTTGAAATTGTCGCACATAATAGTCGAATCTCTTTCTATGTGGCAGCACCAAGAAATAAGGCTTTATATTTAGAGCAACAAATCCATGCTCATTATCCTGAGGCTTCAATTGAAGAAGTTAATGATTATAATGCTTTTACCAGCAATGGTATAATTCTGTCCGGGTTTTTAAAGCCCAAGCGAAGCTTTATTTTTCCTCTTAAGACTTATAATGATATGGATTCAGATCCGATGAACTCGATTATTAATGTTATGTCTAAGCTGGAACTAAATGAGAGTGTCAGTGTCCAATATGTGGTTCGAAGCGCCAAGAAGGGTTGGCATAAGGTTATGAAGGATATGGTTTCTGATGCTTATAAAAAACAGAGCGTTAATGATGTTTTGAAAATGGGTTCGATGGCTCTAACTGGTTTCTCTAATTTTTTTATCAATTATGTTATTTTAGGTCCATTCAAAATGTTTGAGAATAAACCTAAGGAGGAAACGACCACGAAAAAAGAATTGACTGAGCGAGAAAAGGAGATGCTTAAAAAAATGGAAGAAAAAAATTCTAAAGCTGGTCTAGATGTTAATTTGCGTCTAGTAGTGGCTACTTCCGACAAGCTTCGAGCTCAAACTTATTTGGATAATTTAGCTAGTGCTTATAATGAATATAATTATTATGAGTATGGTAATACTTTCGGTGAAATTATTAAAAAGAACCAGCATAAAAATATTGATAATTTTATCTATCGTCGTTTTATCGAAAGTCAATCATTTTTGTTAAATACCGAAGAGCTCTGCAGTTTATTTCATTTCCCATTGGCTCACACTGAAACTCCTAATATTGATTGGCTAGTTTCTAAGACGGCAGCGGCACCAAATAATATTCCTAATGAAGGTATTATTTTGGGCTATAATCTCTTCCGAGGAGTTAAGACTGATATTCGGATTAAGCGTATTGATCGTCGTCGTCATTGCTATGCTGTCGGTAAATCTGGTACTGGTAAATCGGTTCTTTTGGCTAATATGGCTATTCAGGATATTGAAAATGGTGATGGCGTTTGTGTGATGGAGCCAAATGGTGACCTGATTGAAGATATTTTAAATCGCATTCCGCCCGAGAGAGCCGAGGATGTAATTGTTTTTTCTCCGTCTGATATTGAAAGACCGATGGGTCTAAATCTATTGGAGTTTGATGATCGTTATCCGGAACAAAAGAGTTTTGTGATTAATGAGATGATTGGTATTTTTGATAAGTTGTATGACCTAAAGGCAACTGGTGGTCCAATGTTTGAACAATATATGAGAAATGCCTTGCTTCTGATAATGGATGATCCAGAGACCGGTTCAACCTTAATGGAGATTCCAAAAGTATTGGCTGATGAGAATTTCCGAAAGATGAAATTAACTAAATGTAAGAATCCGACCGTGGTTGATTTTTGGAGAAAGGAAGCGGAGAAGGCTGGCGGTGATGCGGCTTTAGCTAATATTGTGCCATATATTACATCTAAGTTAACCCCTTTTGTGGCTAACGATATGATGCGCCCGATTATTGGTCAACAGAAGAGTTCTTTTAATATGCGGGACATCATGGACAACAAAAAGATCTTGATGGTTGATTTACCAAAGGGTGCTATTGGTGAAACTAATGCTTATCTGCTTGGTATGATTATGGTTGGTAAAATATTGATGGCAGCTTTGTCTCGAACCGATATTCCACCGGAGCAACGGAAAGATTTTTATTTATATATTGATGAATTTCAAAATTTTACCACCAACTCTATTTGTCAGATTCTATCTGAAGCTCGAAAATATGCTCTGTCTCTAACAGTTGCCCATCAATATATTGGTCAACTTAGTAAAAATAATGATAATCAGATTAAGGATGCGGTATTTGGTAACGTTGGTACAATGATTAGTTTCAAGGTTGGTGCTGAAGATGCTCAGTTTTTGACTAAAGATTTTGGTCCGGTCTTTAATGAATATGATTTGGTAAATGTCGGGCGGGGCGGGTTTATGAAATTATTGGTTGATGGTTCAACGACTAGACCGTTTTCTTTCCAAACCGTTTGGCCACTTTTGGGAACTGCCAGGGAAGATATGGCTAAGAAGATTAGAACCTTGAGCCGTTATAAATTTGGTCAAGATAGAAATTTAGTAGATTCAGAAATTTTACGTCGAACTGGAATGTTGCAATAATATTTTTTTGGTAAAATAAAAAACGCGATCTCTTTTGGACCGCGTTTTTGTTTTTAAATACCAGGAAGACAAACTGCTGAAACGATCGGCCGGACTGATCACCATGGTGCCGTCAAAACCGTGCAATTCTTTATTTTGCACATAAGTATAGGTTGGCGAATATAGAAAAATTGCCGGCGCATCCGCAGTCAGAATTTCCTGAAATTTTTTATATTTAGCAATTCTATTTTCTAACGATACTTCTGAGCGAGCTTCTAATAATAAGGTATCAACTTCCGCATTATTATAGCCAGCTAGATTTAAACCCTTGCCGCCTATCTGGCTCGAGTGCCAAAAAGCATAAACGTCTGGATCGCCGCCAATCGATTCTCCG
>JBAYNC010000029.1:0-11159 GCA_041679025.1 Patescibacteria group bacterium | reverse complement strand
CTTATATAGTTAATACCTTAAATCCAATTATTAATTATATTGAAAAAGAATCGGAAATATTAGATGAACAGACCACAGAAGATTTGCAAAACCTAGTTATTGATTACAGCTCGCTTGGAGGGACTGCTTTCGAACTTTATTTGCAGATTAACAGATATTTTTTAAATTATATTTATTATTGAAAGAAAGAATTTTTTATCATCCTCCAGGGATAAAACATTAAGTACTTCGTTAATAGAAAACCATTGAGCATCAATAACATCATTTTCAATTGGCGATATTTCTTCTTGATCTGTTTCAAATATAAACATCTTAATATTCAATAATTTTGGTTGTCCATCCGCAGCTGGTCTTTGATAAATCTCAAGCTCCTTAATAAATGAAACATCCTTTATTCCAGTCTCCTCTAAAATTTCACGCCTAGCTGTATCTAAAGGTATTTCGTCATTATCAATTCCGCCCTTAGGAAAGCCCCAACCGGGAACATTTTTCATCTTTATAAGCGCAATACGATTTTTATTTTTTACTATCCCTCCGGCGCACTCCACAATTGTATAATTTTTTGTATTCATATTAATCAATTATATCATATTTCAGTCTTAAAAACAGTGAGACGGATTCGAACCAACTTGACCCAATAAAAATGGACTGCTTGCTAAAACAATAAATTTATAGCCTAAATTTTCGAACTATTTATCCTAACAAAAATGAGCCTTTCAGCCCATTTTCGTTTGCTGGCTCGCTTGGAGGGACTGCTTTCGAACTTTATTTAATGATTTATTGGCAAAATAATCAATTATTAATCAGGCATTATTCTTTTATATTTTTTATAGAAAATTGAATATTTTCTGGCTGGTAATTTAATCGTTCACACATTTTCGCTAAAAATTGGACAATACCATTTGCACTATTATTTCCCTCGACAAATTGATTTGGTCTAAATTCCAATGAATGCCTTAATGGTTTTTTAACATCAAAAAACCATTTAAATTCTGGGCTATTTTGAATTTCACTAAATTGCGTAGGAGAAAATTCATATAAAAAATTGCATACATTAACAAGTAAATCCCTCCAAGTTCTTAATTCCAATCCTTTTTCGTCATTTTCAAAATATAAATGCGATGGTTTACTTTTACTAAAACTATCCTCGCTAGTTAAGTCAAATAATTGCTCTTCTGGGACTGGCTTGGTATAAATTGTTTTTGGATATGGCCAGATATCTTTAGCATTTCTTATTAAATCCCTTGCTCTTTCTAATATTTTTTCTTCATTCCAAGTCATTAAACCATTAAGCTTAAAGTTTAATTTTAATTTACTAACCTGAAAATCAATTTGTTGCTTATCTTCAAAAGAATTATTTGATAATTCGGTATTTTTTGCCGTCAAACTTAGATTGCCAAGTGTATGTAAATATTTATTATATATTTCTTGGTAATTTTCTCCTAATTTATTTTTCCAATCTTTTGTGAGTGTTTGTGGCATTATATGTTCGACAGTTAATTCTTCTAAATTAACTGGGTAAGCAGAATTAAAATTTTCTAAAGATTCTAATAAAAAATTTCTATTTTTTGATTGAAGTTTATATATTTCCTTATTAACAAGAGCATTTTCAAATTCTTCATTATCAGGAAATCTTTGTGAAACTCTTTTTTCCAATAAAACATAACTGAGGATATCAATATATTGACTCTTCCATGATTCTTCTTTTTTTATGTCCCTTGCCAAGGTAATGAAGAGTTTGTTTAGCCCCTGTGTAGTATTATCTACTAAAATTTTTCTAAAAGCGTAACTTTCTATAATAGTTAAAACATTTTTAACAACATCTTCGTTAATATTTTTAGAATCTAGCTCATAAAAGACATCTAAAAGATATGGATGACAGACCGTAAACTCTAATTTATTTAATCTCGATAATTCTTTATCAATGGCATTATTAGGATAGGGTTGTATTTGCACTAGCCAACTATAAATTCTGGAAAAAAATAATAGATTTTGTAGCATGCCCTCCTTATCCTTTGAAAAATTTTCTAATGAGAATTTTTTAAAAGTAATATAAACGTCGTCTTTTTTTACCCAAATTTTTAATTTGAAAATTAAATAGTTTCTAGCAAATTCGGCTATATCACCTGTTAACTTTTCTATTTCAACCCAATACTTTTTATACATCTTCTCTTGTTCGAGTGGTTCTAAGTCCATCAAGATGTAATTTCGTATTAAATCCCCTGCGGTAAGGTCTACTCCAGTGGAATTTAAACTTTCAAATATTAATTGCGGATTGTCTTGGCCTCTGACCAAATCTATTAAAACAATTTTTAATCTCCTAAAAGCCTCAAATATTTGTTGTGGAGTTAATATTTCTAAAGAAATTTTATCATAAAAAAATTTATAATTATTAACAATATTAGAATCAATATTTAAATTGTTAATATCAGTAAAAAGATTTTCAAAATGTTCTTTATCTTGTTTATTTGGTTTTAATCTAATCCTTTTATCTTGCTCATGAGAATATTTATTAATTAGAAAATCTAATAATTGTTCTGATAGAATATTTTCTGCATCGTTCTTTTCGGTTTTGTTTTTTAAAAACGCATGCAAAGCGACTAATAATATGGAAACGGTCGTTAATCTTTGCTGTCCATCAATTATGGTGTACTCTTCAAAACCACTACCTATCGTTACGAGTGTTCCAAGAAAATGATCGTTTCTATCATTATTATTTAAATCCGTTAAATCATCCCAAAGTTTTTGACAATTAATCCTTGTCCAAGCATAATCTCTCTGATACACCGGTATCACGAAACTTTTACCTGACCCCTCTAAGAATTGATAAATTGGTAATTGTTGAACTTGCATATTATGAATCAATTTTATAATATTTATAAATATTCTTTAAATCTACATTAATTCCAACCGTATCTAGTCTAGCCTTCCTTTCTTCAAAAAGAGAATGAATTAATGCTTTTCTTTCTCTATCGACAGCCAAATGTATTTGTCTGTGGCAACGAGGGCATAATGTTACATAATTAGCTAAAACTTCGATTGAATTTGAAAAGTCATTTCTAAATTCACGTGGTATAAAATGATGTAATTCTAAATAATTTTTTCCGTTTGTTTTAGCAGTAAAATATATTGGTTTACAATTATTAATTGTTTCCAAGCCACACTTATACTCGCCTTGAATTTTAGCCTGTTTTTTCCTTAAAGCAAAAACTGCTTTGATTTTTTGTCTACCCTCTTCACTGGTTTCGTCAATGTATTCTTCTGGTGTGTCAGCACTCATTGTTGCCTCCGCCTCAGATTCAGACACATCGTCTGCTAATGTGATGTCTAATTCTTCAATTTCTAAAACGTCCAAAAATACTGAATCAAAAACGTTATTATTAGAACTTAAATAATTAGAAACTATTTTTGTATCAATTCTTTCGATATTCTGGGAATAATTTTTAACAAATACTTGATATATGTTACTTAAATTTACGTTTTCAGTTTGGATAAACAACAAAGTTAACAAAAAAACTTTTGTTTCGTCAAATAACGTATTAACAGTAAAATTACCGCCAGTCTGGTATTTTGCCGAAATGCAACAATCAAATGTCTTATTTTTTAAATTTTGTTCAATATAAACAGCAAGCTCTTCTTTTTCTTGGATTGGTGCTCTAAGATAATTTATTAAAAAGTCAGAATCATTATAAAAAGAGTGGAGATAAAAAAATTCATTTCTTAAAACATCACTAATTGATTTTGATTCTAATAATTTTTTGGCATACTCTATTATTTTTTGTTCTTCAAGATTATCGACACTTAGCAAAAAACCAAGTAAATCTTCTTTTATTCTATATATAATATAGTTCTTTCTGCTAAAATAATAACCATTTAATAAAAATAGATAATTTATAAGCCATTTTTCTCCATTTTCATAATCAGAATTAATAAAGTCAGTATAAAGCAAACCCTTTGCCGTTCTGCTAAATATTTCATTAACATCTTTTTTAAAAAGTTTAGACTGAATCATGTTAATAACCATGTGTTTATGCACTTCCTGCCCATGGTTTGCTTGTTTCGGCCACTCTTCTCTGGGTTTATTCTCCACTTCTAAAAATTTAGAAAAATGATCTATAAATGAATCTTGATTTCTAAAATTAGTGTTCGTATATTCAAACATTCGGCCATGATTATCTTTTCCCAAAGAAAAATGGTCATCAAACCAAGCCTTATTAGTATTTTTTCGTTTATAATTTTCTAATAAACTCATAAATTTATTTTACAAATATAAAGTTTTTCTTTGTGGTCTAAAAAATTGGTTTTACCACTATTAAAAGATTTGTGTTTAATTTCTTTAACAAAGACTTTACCTCTAGAAGAAAGTATATCTATTAACTGACGTTCTGATATTTTATTATTCGACGCACTACTTTTAGCAGAATAAGTATTGTTATAAGAAACTACTATAATTTTAGCTTTTAAATTATCAATTAAATCTTTAAAAATTTCTGGTGCCTTTGATTTAGAATAATCGCTTTTTAGGTTGTTTCTCTTGAATTTCATTGATATTCCCTCAAATTCCGTTGGTTTTTCCCACCTAACCAGATTTTCTAAAACATGATAAAAATTTATATATTGTCTTGCGTTGTATGGCGGGTCAATATAGGCAATATCACAAGAAATATTTTTGACTAATTTATTTGCATCTTCATTTTTTATTATTGATTTGCCGGAGAAATTTTTTATACTCGGCATTTTTAACAACACCCCTTTATCTTCTGGTTTAGTTGATAAATAATGCTCAAAATGTCCAACAGTATTGGCTATCTTATCGGTTGCATACATTAAAGACGTAATTAATATATTTTTTTCTCTTTTATTAACTTTTATTTTTTCAATTTTATCTCTTATATATCCTATTTTTTTAGCGTCTGATACTGAGAAATATTTTCCACCATAAATTTTAGAAAAATAATTATCTTTTAACTTTTTTTCATCTATTGAATTAAACTCAGAAATAATTTTTTCTAATTTTTTTATACCGAATTTATCATTACCTAGCCACGTTTGATATGCGACATAATTAGAACGTAAAATATCATTAACAATGACATTCATGCCCTTTTCTAACATGAAAGCGGATACAACACCTGTACCCGCAAATAAGTCAGCAAAAATAACATTTTTTTTATGATACTCCTTTATGCTTTCATATATATCATTTAATAGTGCTCGTTTGCCTCCGGTATATCTTCTATTTCCAATCAAGAGTTCCATATATAATTTGTTATTAAAACCTCTTTTTCTTGAGCATTTCTATTTATTTTATTATAACTAGCACTTCTATAATGATAATCTATATTAAAAATATGCAAATCCGTTCTTTTAAAAATCCAATCGGAAAGTGGTTTATTATTTTTTCCGATTTTATGTAAAACATTAGACAAGGCAAATTTCTTATTTTTTTTATTAAGATTCTCAAATAAATTTATAAGTTCTTTTTCTGTTTCCTCTGTCCAATTACCAGATTCATTATAAACCGCATCTCCTACGAGATATGGCGGATCGGCGTATATAAAATCCGCCTTCATTAAAATATTTTGTATTCTTTTTTCTCTAAAATCACCACAAACAAAAATGCAATCAATCTTTTTAACCCTAGTAATATAGTCTTGTAATTTTTTTATATTATTGTTGTTTAAATCAGTTTTGCCAACGGGAAGATTAAACTCGCCTCGCTTATTAAATCTCATGTCATTATTAAAGGCATATACAACTAATAAATAAAGTAAGTCCAATGCTTTTTTTGAGAACTTATTTTTTAAGGAGTTATAATCACTTCTCAACTTATAAAATCCCTCTTCATTATAATTTTTTAAACCATTGTTATCGGCTTTTTCAATTCCTTTTCTATATCCCTTATATCCAAATTTTGCAGAATAAGATAAATTATATTTTTCAATATTTTTTTCAAGCCTAGATAATAAAATATCAAAATTATATTTAGACAGGTGTTTTAACAAATTTATTACATTCTGATTATTATCAATAAAAATTACTTTTTTTGCATTTACGCTTAGGCCTACTGTTGCACCACCACAAAAAAGGTCAACAAAAGTATCGATATTTTTTGGAAAATAATTTGAAAATTGAGCCATCAATCTTGACTTATTTCCGGTATAGTTAAGAGGTGTTTTCATATAAGTATATTTTAGCAAAAAATTAACTAACTTACAATTTTTTATAGAAATAAACGCTATTTTAATAACTATTGTCATTCGGTTTACTTTCGGGTATACTATAAATATAACAATTAATAGAAACTATGTCTATACTTACAAGAAAACAAAAAGAAACCTATGATTATATAATCTCTTATATCAATAAAAATGGCTATTCTCCGTCATATCCCGAGATAGCAGAACATTTTAGTCTATCTTCTACGGCTACGGTATATGAGAATGTAATGCATTTAGTAAATAAGGGGCTATTTAAAAAAACAAAAGGGGCTCGTAATGGTTTAGAACCAACTATTAAAAAACTAAAAGAAATATTAGAAGTTCCGGTTGTTGGCATTATAGCCTGTGGACAACCCATAGAAGCAATAGAAATACCGGATGTTAATGTTGAAATGCCGAGAAACAAAAAATTTAAGGAAGGTGATTTGTATGCTTTAAGAGCAAAGGGCAATTCCATGATAAATGAAGGTATATTTGACGATGATTTTATTATAGTTAAAAAACAAGAGTGGGCTGAAGACGGCGATACCGCCGTGGCGATCATCGACGACAACGAGGCCACGTTAAAGAAGTATTACAAAGAAAAAGGACGAATAAGGTTGCAACCGGCCAACCCCGCCTTTAATCCAATATATCGCAAGGAAGTTGAAATTAGAGGAATTGTTGTAAAAGTTATTAGGGATTTAAAAAAATAACAACTTAATATATTTTACAAAGTTATACGCCCGCAACCCTAAGGGGCGAGCGTATTTTTAATTTCAAAAGTATGAAAGCCACTCTCAAAGATTTAAAAATTAAAATGACCAAGCTGGCAAAGGACTTTTCCGAGGAGGAAAATATCTTTCAAAGAACATTGGCTATTTTTAAATTCATTGAGGTGTTGCAGAAAAACAAAGACGCCAAGAAAGCTCTTGATTCCCTGCTAAGCAAGACTAGCAATGAAATGGATTTTCAAGAATTATCTAATGAGGATGATTTGCTTTGCGAAAAAGCCGGTATCGATTGTGATTTCTGGGTTTGCTATGGAGCTTTGGATAAAGTCCACACTTTGATTTTAAAATTCAAAGAAACCGAGGATAAGCGATATGCCAATAAAGCTATTAAAATGGTGTCGGCCTCATATTATCCAGAGATATACGGCATTTGTTTTAAAATGGTCGCCGGATGTTTGCTTGAAAAAATGGAAACCGATTATCTTTTAGCCAATAAAAAAGATAAGGAGGAAAAAACTTGTTTTAACAGTCAAAAAAGCATTCTATACGTCAAAGGCTTTAAAATTATGATAGCCCGACAGGATAAAGAAACTAATGCTCATAAAATATTAAAATATATTTTTAAAGATAATAAGGACAATTTAAAAGACAATTTTTTCTACTCGGAAATCGCCGAGGATGTTTTTGAAGATTTGGAATACAAGGACGATAAAAACAGTTGGAAAAGATATTATGATTCTTGCGAAAAAATCAATAAAAAAGTTTTTGAGGGCACCAAAAGAGTTGTGGAAAACTTCCTTATCTTTAATTCCGGAAAAAGAGGGTGTCTAAAAATAAATCCCGAATACCTTTAAAATCATTGGCATAAACAATCAAAACTTCCGCTAAATCTTCTATAGAACTTTGCGGAACTCGACTTATATACAATAGCCTCATAGTAATATGGGGCTTTTTATTTAACCCCAAAAAGGCTATCGCCAACTAAAGGTCGGGGCGAGATTAGTAATTAATAAATTTAAATTCAAAATTATGTTTTACCTGAAAGGTATTATTAAGGACGAAAAAACTGAAAACTTCGTCCGCAAAGACGGCACCGAGGGACAAAAGAGGATTTTGTTCGTGGAGCCGGAGGGTAGTATTTACCCGATTAGCGTAGACGTGCCCATTGGCAAAGCCTACGGCAAAAAAGGAGATAAGGTTGAGATTAAAGTGAACGTCGCCTCATATTATTTCCAAGACAAACAAAGACGTCGAGGTTTCCTTTCGGTTTATGTTCCGAAAGAAGAAACCGAAAGCAAATAATCTAAAAGTTAAATTCTATGGATATTATCACATCGACCACCACCGCCACAACGACAATTTATCGGTTGACCGATACCGGAATGGATATGATTAACTTCTTTATCCAATTCCAAACTTTAGCGGTCGCACTTTCGGCGGGTCTGATTGTATTCATTGCGGTGATTTTAATTTTTAAAAACTAATGAATATGGCGAATGTAATTATCAACTTGTTTGGCGGTATGGGCTTGGCGTTAATTTTGCCTCTAGCCGTTCTGACTTTGGTTTCAATTATATTCAAAATATTTAGGGCAAAATAACAAAAATATGTGTTCACAAAATATCATTAACAACCTGTCGTGCTATCTGGATAATTTCGGTCTGATACTTAGACCGATAACGGACGGCTTGACCATGGGGATTATTTTGGGAACGGTGGTCGGCTTATTCTTGTTATTCATTAGAAAAAATTAAAAAGTTAAAAGCACACACGTATGTTTAACAAAATCAAGAGTTTCGCAAAAGCTAATGCCACCAAAATTTCCGCCATGTCTTTGGCGGTTGTCGGTAGCATGGTTGCCTTCGGCAATAAAGCTTTTGCCGCTGTCGATGCGGATGTAGCTTCAACTTCCCAAACCGTGGTTACCACGTTGAAAGAAAACGTCACCGGCATTATCACCGCCAATATCGCTAATATTGTGATTGTTGGTGTGATCGTTTTCGGTGTCATGTTCGTTTGGAAGTTAAGCAAGAAAATCATGTCCGGTCGCTAGTCTAGGGAGCGAGGGGGTTGGCTCAAAAAGCTGACCCCTTTCGCTCTAACTTAAATAAAATTATCACTACACATATGACGTTAAATCTCAAAATGAGTGAAACCACTTACTTGATAAATTTCTTAAGTGAACGCAAAAGACATCTGGATGAAATGAAATTTATCGACGGATTAGGAGCTTATGAAATTAGAGAATTGAAAATGATAAACGAAGTTATCGGGAAACTTAAAAAAATGGGCTACTACATTATCATTTTTAAGGAATGAAAATTATGAAAAACTTTCGGATAAAAAACTTAATATTTCCGGTTATCGCTTTGGCCATAATGTTTTTGGGCAAAACAGCCATGGCTTCGACAATCGATTTTAACGGTTTTCGCATTTCCGACGAACAGCATTACAGCGAGGGCGTAACAAGCTTTACTGTTTCCATAACCGTGCCAACTGATTTTACCGCCAACTCCGCTTTGGTCTGTGCTTATTCTACCGCTTGGGAAAATTCCAATTATAATTATCTCCGCTATGACGGAAATAATATGACAGAAATTTCCAGCGTTCAAAACGGTTCAAATGTTGGTAAAGTCCGTTTGTTCTATTTGTATAACCCACGGCGAGGCACTTATCTTTTGACCGGTTCGCAACCGCAAAACTGGTATCACGTCCAATGTCGCACAATAGAAAATGTTAACACGCATGTTGTTCCAACGGTTATCACTCAAGGTCGCACTTCAAGTGCCGGTAGTCCGTGGTATCACTATTATTCCAGTTCGCAGTTCATGCTTAACTCGCTTTTAATTAGCAACTACGCCTCACAAAATACATCGTCTTATTCTCCAGCTTCTCATTTTCTTTACGCCAATCCACGCATGGGCTTTGCGGAAATATCAATGCAGGCAGTCAACGCCAATAATCCATATTCATATAAATATACTTTTTCCGGAACGAATTACAGTCTAACGAGCCAAATCGTGGAGTTCAAGAAAAAACCGGATGTTGAAATTACCAATTACACCGAGGGGCAAACGGTCAATAATCTGCTCGACACCACCTTAACAATAGCGGGTTCTTGTAAAACCAACGGAACAAGCCAATTAACGCTCCAAAATTCATACGTTTTACCGCAATCTCAACCGACTTGCGATTGTGTTAACAATGCTTTTTCTTGTCCTTATAATTTCGGCGGTTATGACAATGTTAGCGTTTGCGTAATCGACAAAAACGACACCACGGCTTATGACTGCAAGAATCTGGTTTTGATTAAGGCTCAAATGCAAACCAATTACGGCACTAACCCATATTTCACCGCTATGCCGTGGTCGTGTGATTTACTCGGTTGTCGTTTTCCTTTGGCCTCAAACGCTTCGTGGAGCTTTGAATATAGTTATGATCAAGACATAACGCCTTATTCACAATACAACGCTCCATTTATTGTCAGGCCGATGAATGTCCCGCTCACTTCCACCTCGACAAAATTATATGTGGCGGAAATAACCAATCCTTATGTTGTCTGTAATAATTGCACTTCTTCTTATCAAGTTCTTCAAACGCTTTCGAACACCACGTTAAATAATTTAACGGCCACCAGTTCCGGCTTTATGTTCGGGGGTTTCGATATTTCCACTTCCACCAAATATTTTTTGGTGTCATTAAAATCAGCGACCAGTTCAACCATATACGAAAAGCAATATATCACGCTTTCATATTCCGCCGCCGAAAGGCCAAGCGGACAACCGGATTTCATTTGGTTTCAAAACACCAAAGACAAATTAAAAGGTAAATTGATTTTCGCTCAAGTATTCGCTTTTTCCGACGCTCTCTCGGCTTTTCTCAATGCCAGTGGCACCACCGGCAACCCGCTTGTCTTCACAATGAAAAGCATGTCAGCCAATAATCAATTTAATCTCGATATTCCGATATTTGATTTTAGTAATTCCGTCGTCGTTAATTTCGCTCAAAGAATGAGGTTCCTGTTTATCGCCGGCATTTGGATTTCTTTTGGATTCTATTTGTGGAATATGTTTACTAAGCGATTATTTAGAGATGACGGTTAATCGTTAAAATTATGAAAAACAAAAATCACAACAAAATAATTATCGTGGCGGTCATAGCGATTCTGGCAGTCAGCTTGTTCAGCGTTCAGCCCGCCAAGGCCGGATTCTTTACGGACACATTG
>JBAYNC010000028.1:0-11231 GCA_041679025.1 Patescibacteria group bacterium | reverse complement strand
GTAACTACCTTCGGTTTAGATAAACGCTGAAAGCATCTAAGCGTGAAGCTGTCTCCAAGATTAGATTTCACAGGTTGGTCAGAGACGATGACCTTGATAGGCTCTAAGTGTAAGCACAGTAATGTGTTCAGCTGAGGAGTACTAATAAACCATTTGATTTTCCCACATTTTTGATTTTAATATTTTTGAAAAGACACCATAGTTCTGGTGGTTCGAGCGAAGGGGACACACCTGATCCCATCCCGAACTCAGAAGTTAAGACCTTCAGCGCCGATGATACTTGGGCATTAGTCCTGGGAAAGTAGGCCGCCGCCAGAACCATGGTGTTTTTTTGTTGTCTAAAAGTATCTGTGATATAATAGGGTTAGAAATAACCTTATTTTTTTTTATGATTAATTTTTATAATATTGGCCGACGTGAAGCCTTTTTAGAGCTTAAAAGTTCTCCTGCTGGCTTGACCGATAGAGAAGTTCAAAAGCGCCTGACGAAGTTCGGTCCTAATAGTTTGCCGGAATCTAAACCAATTAGCCGTTGGTATATTTTTATTTCTCAATTTGCTAATCCTTTGATTTATATTTTATTATTGGCGGGGCTTATTTCAATTATTGTTAAAGAATATACCGATGCTGAAGTAATTATCGCAGCTGTTTTGATCAATACTATTATTGGTTATTTTCAGGAGAATAAGGCTAATGAATCTCTGAATCAATTAAAAAAGGTGGTCGAACATCGTGCTCTGGTAGTCCGTAATGGTTTTGAGTCTGAGATTAATAGCGTCGACTTGGTGCCTGGCGATATTATTATTCTACAATCTGGACAGAAGATTCCAGCCGACGCTCGGTTGATTGAGGGTGTTGATTTGCAGGTTAATGAGGCGGCGCTTACCGGGGAATCGGTTCCAGTTTTCAAGACAGTTAAAATTATGCCGATTGGCTCTGTTTTGGCCGACAGAAAAAATATTGTTTATTCGGCAACTGAGATTGTTGGTGGCACTGGTCGGGCAGTGGTATTTGATACTGGGGAAATGACAGAAATTGGTAAAATATCTAAAATGGTAACAGAAACAAAAGAGGCTGATACGCCACTGCAGTTAAGGTTAAATCATTTTTCTAAGTCTCTAGGATTATTGGTGGGTATAATTTCTGTTCTGATTGTCATTTTTGGAATTATTCAGGGGCGCAATCTCTTCGATATTTTTATTACCGCCATTGCTGTCGCCGTAGCCTCTATCCCGGAAGGCCTGGCCGTGGCAGTAACGGTTATTTTGGCTATTGGGATGAAGCAGATCTTAAAGAAGAAGGCTTTGACTAGAAAATTATTGGCAGCTGAGACTCTAGGGTCAATTACGGTAATTTGTTCAGACAAGACTGGAACGTTAACTGAAGGTAAAATGCGAGTGGCTCATATTTTTGCTGGCGGAAGTGAGTTGGCATTTGAAAATTTTGATGGTCGTGATAAAAATAGTAATTTGGAGGCAATTATTCGAGCTTTAGAGATTGGAATTATTTGTAATAATTCTATTGTTGAAAATGCTGTGAGTGGCTTGGTTGGCGAGAAGATTATTGGACAACCAACTGAGGTCGCTTTAATCTCGGCCGGTTTAGACTTAGGACTTGATCGAGGCAAGCTTCTGGAAAAGAGACCAAGAGTTGGTGAGTTACCATTTAATAGTGATAATAAGTTTATGATCACTCTTCATAATTCGGCTAAAGATGGCTGTTTTATGTATGAAAAAGGAGCCCCAGAAAAATTATTGGAAAAGAGTTCCTTTCTCTACGTCAATGATGCTGTCTCGGGCATTAATAAGAAGGAGAAGGATTTGATCTTAAAGAAGTACGAAAGTTTTACGTCTCAGGGGTTAAGGGTGATTGGTGTTGCTTATCGGGAGCTTGATAAATTACCTTGGCCAATCGATACCGATTATAAAGAGTGGGATCAAATTGATAATAAATTAATTTTTGTTGGCTTAATTGCTTTTAAAGATCCTCTGCGGGCCGAATCACGTTTTGCTATCTCTGAGTGTCGTCGAGCCGGAATTCGCCCTATAATTATCACTGGAGATCATAAGTTAACAGCTCATGCTATTGCTGCTGAAGCGGGTATTAATTGTGCTATTGATGATGTCATTACGGGAGACATGTTAGATAATGTTGATGACTCACAATTAAGGTTGTTGGTTAAGAAGCATAATATTTTTGCTCGGGTTAGCCCTCATCATAAACTGAGAATTGTTGAGGCGTTAAAGGCTAACGGCGAAGTTGTGGCTATGACCGGCGATGGTTTAAATGATTCTCCGGCTCTTAAAGCGGCTAATATTGGCATCTGTTTGGGATCGGGGACTGAGGTTGCTAAAGAAACTGCAGACTTAGTTCTTTTAGATAATAATTTTCAGGTGATAGTCTCGGCCATTGAAGGCGGTCGAGTTATTTTTCAAAATATCAGGAAGTCAATTACTTATTTAATCTCTGATTGTTTCTCGGAAATAATTCTGATCGCTGGGTCGATTTTTATGGGTCTGCCTCTAGCTCTTTTGCCCACTCAAATTCTGTGGATCAATATTGTTAACGATGGGTTTCCCAATTTTTCTTTAGCTTTTGAGGGGGGCGATAAAAATATCATGGATCAACCGCCGATTAGTCCAAAGGAGCCGTTGGTAAATCGAGAGATGAAAGTAATTATTATCTGGTTTGGTCTGGCCCGAGATCTGGCTTTGTTGGGGCTCTTCGCTTATTTTTGTCGCCATTTAGATTCTCTGTCGTGGGACATTAATTATTTACGTACTTTATTTTTTGCCATTCTGGGAATTAAGTCGTTGACTGGAATTTTCAGTTTACGTAGCTTCACTTTGCCTATTTGGAGAATTAATCATTTTCGTAATTGGTATTTATTGGGCGCCTTCTCTCTTAGTCTAATTTTACTAATGTTAGGTATTTATTTGCCAATATTTCAATCAATTTTACAGACCAGAGCGCTCGACTTCGGTAGCTGGCTCTTGATTTTATTGGTATCTTTTATTAATATCTTATTATTGGAGTTTATTAAATATTTTTTTACTAACAAACGTCATGCCTAATAATAAATATCGTTTAAGTCGAACTAAGAAAGTCGCCTATGTTCAGAAGGGGATGGCGCTTGCTCCGACCTTTGGCTTGGGTGGCTTGAGATTCAAGCAGGGTCTTTTAACTATTTTTATTTTAGCTATATTAGTTTTGGTTAGTATTCCGACTATCAAGAATTATGCACAGGAGAAGGCGATTAGTTTAGAAATTAATGAGGCTCAAGCAGAGATTGAAAAATATGAAGGTAAAAATAAGGAGCTTAGTGAAGTTATTAATTATCTAGAATCTGATCAGGCAGTTGAAGAGAAGGCTAGATTAAATTTAGGACTTAAAAAACCAGGCGAAAAAGTGGCTGTGATTATTAATCAGGTTCCGACGAGTACTGATGTTTTAGTTAATGAAAATTCTTTTCAAGAAAAATTATCAAATCCTCATAAGTGGTTAAATTATTTTTTTGCTATCAAGCCCCTTTAGCTTAGTGGTAGAGCAACGGTATCGTAAACCGTCGACGTCAGTTCGATTCTGACCAGGGGCTCATTTAATAATGGTTAACAAATTTTTATGAACGTCAAAAAACAAATTACAATATGGTTATTAATTTCTGTGCTGGCAATTATTTTCTTATTTCCTAGCAATGTCATTTTAGCTTTAGTGGGAAATAATTTTCCAATTAATTTAGAGGATAGTTTTTCTCTCAATGCTTCTGATTTTCAGTTTGGAAAAAGTATTAGTGCTTTTAATAATAATTTTCGTCTAGTGATTTCTGCTATTACCACCCCAAGTTTAGCGGAAAGCAGTAATATTAAATTAACTCAACTTAATGAAGAGATCGCGACTCCTTGGAACTTGAATAAAATCAGCAATATTTATCAATTTGATTTTGGCGCTCAACCTTATCCAAAAAACTTCAATATTGAAATTAGTTATCAAGAGAAACAGGATTTACATGAGTATAAGCAAGTATTTTTTTATGACAAAAATAATGATAGTTGGAAGCCTCTCCCAACCAAGGATTATCAGGATGAGGGTTATGTTTCGGCCGTTGTTAATATACCCTATGCCCGAGTAGTAGTCTTGTCTCACCCGGGAGTGATAGTTAGTGGTCGGGCCAGTTGGTATGCTTATAAGGGCGGTCTTTTTACTGCCTCGCCTGATTTTCCTAAGGGGTCGAAGCTTCGGGTTTATAATCTAGCTAATAATAAGTTTGTTGATGTGGTTGTTAATGATTATGGTCCAGAAAGATTAAAACACCCGGATCGAGTAGTTGATTTAGATAAGGTAGCTTTCAAAAAGATTGCTTCAACTGGGGCCGGAATTATTGATGTTCGGATTGAACCACTTGAGATTAAAGCTGATTCTAATGGTAGATTAATGGGCGTTATGAAGTCGGGGGCTAAGGCTAGTCTTAGTTTAAGTTCCCAATCAGCTATCTTAATGCGAGAAAAAGATCAAAAAATAATCTTCTCTAAAAATTCTACCACCACTCTTCCTTTGGCTAGTTTAAGCAAAATGGTGGCCGTTAAGACCTTTTTGGACATTGATAATAATCGCAATAGGTTGGGGGAGGTTGTGGAGTATAAGACTCAAGATGAAAAAAATAATTATAAATATTGTCAGCCCTGGGAGTCAGCTAAGCTGAGTTTGAAGGAAGGATATAAAGTGACTATCAAAGATTTAATCTATTCTAGTTTGGTTGGATCGACTAATAATACCGTTGAGAGTTTGGTCCGAGTCTCTGGTGTTAGTCGCGCTCGATTTATGAGTTTAATGAATGACAACGTCTGGTCCTGGGGCGCGACTCAAACTTTCTTTTTGGAGCCCACTGGTTTATCGCCAGAAAATGTTAGTACTGTTTTAGATTATGCCTTAATTACTAAGCGGGTTAATAGCGACGCTATTATTGCTGCGGCTAGTTCTGCTAAAAAATATAGTTTCAAGGAGCTAAACAACAAGAAGTCCTGGAACATTAAAAATACTAATAGTCTTTTAGATTCATCTAAGTATAAAATTACTAGTTCTAAGACCGGATATTTAGATGAGGCTGGGTATTGTTTGATGACTCGCTTCCGCAATGGCCAAGATGATTTTGTGGCTGTCACTTTTAATGCTAAGAATCGTACGGCTAGCGTTAATGAAACAGCGGAGTTAATGAGCTATGGTGTTTTTATGGTCGGGTTTGGTCAGCTGGAGATAGCTGGTAAAAAATAATATTTACTTGATAAAGCTCATCATTTTTTATGGTGAGTTTTTTGTTTGTCTACTATTGATTATTTTGTTATAATAGAATTAACTTAATTTTTATGATCAAACTCGTTAATGTTTCTAAATCATATTTGAAGAATTTTAAGATACTCTCCGGTATTAATCTTTATATTGAGGCGGGAGAATTTGTATCCTTAGTCGGTCAGTCAGGTAGTGGCAAAACTAGTCTGGTCAAACTTTTAATTGGCGAGGAAAAAGTTGATGATGGCCGTGTCATTATTGGCGATTGGGATATTACTAAAATCTCTCGCAGAGAAATACCTTATTTAAGGCGTCAAATTGGAGTAATTTTTCAGGATTTTAAATTGTTACCACAAAAGACTCTTTGGGAGAATGTGGCCTTTGCTTTAGAAGTTTGTGGCCAGCCTCAAAGTAAGATTGATAAGGTTGTTTTGAGCGTGATGCGTTTAGTTGGTTTAGAGGATAAAAAAAATCGTTATCCGCATGAGGTTTCCGGTGGCGAACAACAAAGGGCGGCGATTGCTCGTGCTTTAGTTCATCAACCTAAGATCTTATTAGCTGATGAACCAACTGGTAATTTAGATTCTATCAACGCCAATGAGATTATTGATCTTTTACTAAGAATTAATAATTTTGGGACTACTGTTATTTTAGTGACTCATAATCGTGAGATAGTTAATCAGTTAAAGAGAAGGGTAATTGCTATTGAGAAGGGATGTGTAGTTTCTGATAAGGAGAAGGGTAAATATTTATTATAATTGAATTATTATGTTTTTATCTTTAATGCGAATAATAAAGTTCAGTTTGCAAGACATTAGTCGTAATATTTGGTTGACTATTGCTACTATTACTATTTTAGTTTTAGCCTTATTGTCTGTTAATACTTTGCTTACCGTCGAGGTTTTGAGCCGTCATGCTATTGACGCTGTTAAGGAAAAAATTGATATTAGTTTGTACCTCAAGGTTGATGCGAGTGAAGAGCAAATTACTAGCCTGAAGACCCAGATTTCTCAGATGAGCAAGGTTAAACAAGTTCTTTACACCTCTAAAGCTGATGCTTTGCGTTATTTTAGAGAGAAGAATAAAGACAACCCAGAGGTTTTGACGGCTCTTAGAGAATTGGGAAGAAATCCACTGTCTCCTAGTTTAGTTATCGCTCCTAACAACGTTGAGGAGGCTCCACAGCTCATTAATGAGATTAAGCAGATTGATAGCAATATTATTGAGTCTCGTGATTTTGCTGATAATACTGTAATTCTAGAGAAGATTAATGATATTACCAAGAAGATTAGTGAGGTCGGGTTGTTCATTATTATGATCTTTGTCTTTACCAGTATGTTAGTGGCCTACAATTCTATTAAGGTGGCTATTTATACTCATCGGCGGGAAATTGAGATTATGCGACTAGTGGGAGCTTCTAATAGTTTCATCTATTTACCCTTTGTGCTGTCAGCTATTATTTATGCCTTAGTTAGTGTGGTAATTATCGTTATTATCTTTTACCCGTTTTTAGGCATTCTCCAGCCTTATTTGGAAGTCTTCTTTATGGATTATAATATTAATATCATAAATTATTTTCTAGATAATTTTTGGATTATTTTTGGTCTACAGTTCTTGTCCGTTTCTATAATTAGTGTTTTATCTTCTTGGCTCGCAATCAGGAGATATGCTAAAGTTTAAATTTATGGGCGAACAATTTCCCAATGCTTTTAATCCCGATGGGCGCAAGGAATATGAACAGGACTTGCCAGAATGGAAACAGGAAGGCAAGGATCTTCAGGCTATCAAGATGATGGTTATTCATGATGTGGAAAGTAATGAATACTATCCAATCTTTGTCTATTCCGAGAATGAAGAAGAGAGTCTGAAAGCTGAATATGGCGCCTTTGATAGTCAGCAAAAGATTGAGGATCTGGTTGTCTTATAGCCCCTCCTTGACGTTATAGCTATGATTTTGTATGATATTGGAGCTGATTAATTATCGGCTTTTATTTATTCGGGGATCGTCTAATGGTAGGACAGCGCCCTTTGAAGGCGTCGATCGGGGTTCGAGTCCCTGTCCCCGAGCAAACATTTAATAGGCCAATATTAGCCTATTTTTTGTTGTGGTATTGACAAGAATTAATTGTTGTGATATGATTTTTTGATATTTAAAAATATTTCAAAATATTTTTGAATAAGTAAGTAAATAAATTAATTAATTGTTTCATTAAAAATTGGAGGAAAAAATGTCACATTCGAATGAATATCGTAACGAAGTTAGAAAAATTGGGAAAGATGTCCCTTTTACTTTCTGGACTTTTTTTAAGTGGTCTCTCGGTTTTATTATCGTAGTTGCCGTACTTGGTTTTGTCGCTCAAAGTTTGGGGATTATATCTTTGAGCATTGAACGTGAAAAGATTCAACATAGTCAGCCATATATCGAGACTAAGGTTGTTTTGTTGGAAAAGTTGCATAATGACTGGTATGATCTTGAAGCTGAAATTGTTGAACTAAAACTGGCAAAGGAGTCAGATGAATTTATCTCTGCCAAACAAGCTCAGCAGAAGAATATTGTAAAACGTATTAAGGCGGAGGCTAATTTAATTCCTGAAAGCCAAATACCGGAGGAAATTAATGATTTTATTTTAACCCACAAAAACAATTAGAGATGAAAAGGAAAATTTTTTTTAGTTTTATTGTATTTATTGTAGTAACAATTATCTTTTCAGGCTGCGGAGAAAACTCTGAAGAAAAAGATAGTAAGATTGTTCAGAAACAGCAGGCTCATTATGCAAAAGTGCAGCCTCTTCCATTCTATGACTATAGTATCCCTCGGGATATTTTGATTCAGATCTATAATGTTGTTACTCAGGATGCCAGGAATACTTATACTGTGGTTGAGACCATAACTGGTGTTACTAAGTTTCAGGGGCCATCGTTGGGCTATGGGATACCAGTTGACGTTAGTCTAACTAACCCTTTGCAACCGGCCTATGATCGAACCTATAATGATGGAGAAATTATTGAACAGTCGGAGCCGAATGGATTATTTAGCTCTAAAAATACTGACGCTACCTGGGTTTTATTCCTTGATGATGATGGTAATCTGGTCCCTGTTTATACCGAGCATAAAGTCATGACCTTTCCGTTTGTAGTTAAAAAAACGGAAGATGGTGAGTGGGTAAGAGCTGGTAAAGAAAAAGCTTCTGTGACGATTGACATTAGTAGTTTTAAAAAATCCTAAATAGGATTAGAAATAAAAGGCTTACTTACAAAGTAAGCCTTTTTAATTTGATAAATGGTTTAATAGGCATATTCGCTTGTCAATTTTGGTTTAGTATAAAATAGGTTTGGACTTTCTCCGTTATTCCGAACAAAAATACAAGAATGAGCTGAAAGGTTAATTTTCGTTAGGTAAAATAGTCCGAATCTCTCTGTCTGTTTTTAAAATTTAAGTATGTTATAATTAATTAATAATATAAGAATTTTAGACACTATTATGGAATCATTTTTTAAAAATAAAACAATTAATTTATTAAATTTACACGCCGGTCTTCATCGATTCAGTAATAATATTTTTGATACTTTTGGCGCTATTTATCTCATTCGTCTAGGATTATCTTTTCCCGTCGTGGCTTTGGCTTGGGCCGGTAGTTGCACTATTAGATTTTTTTTACGGCCACTTTCAGTGATGTTTTCAAAAAAAATTGGCCTCCGAAAGGCTTTGGTATTTGGCGTAGTTGTGAATAGTGGTATATTTTTTGTCCTTTCTCAAATCAATGGTTTGAATTTTTGGTTATATTTCTATATGTTATATTTAGCATTAAGCGATATTACTTATTGGTTGCCGTACCATTCTTATTACGCTGCGGCTGGTGATACCAACTTGCGAGGTAAACAAGTCGGGATGCAACTTGGATTTACCTCTGTTATGCGTATGATTGCCCCTCTGGTGGGCGGTATTTTGATTGCTACCACTAGTTTTAGTTCTCTTTATATTGTAGCAACCATAGTAATGCTAACTTCAGCTTTTCCCCTGTTTTTTACTAAAAACATATCGCCAGGAAAGGACATTAATTGGAGGGAGGCTTTGCGATCCATAGATAAACGCGGACTAGTGATGCAGGCGGGGGATGGCATCTTATACATGCATGGTTTTATCTGGACGATTGTTTTGTTCTATTTGGTTGAAAACTATGTGACTTTTGGAGGACTAGTAGCTTTTGAGATTTTTATTACTACTATTTTGTTTTTATTTTTAGGATACTATATTGATAAAAATAATGGTAATGGTCGCAACTTTAGCAAAATTGGATTGGGGTTAATAGGAATTGTTATTATTGTGCGTGCCTTTTTGGTTTACACTGTCCCAGAAATTATTTTTTCTGATATTATTATCGCCTTAGCAATGACATTGTATTTTTTATCATTTGAAGTCGGATTTTATAATTTAGCGAAAAAAAGCACTAATACTTTATGGTTTCATTTCTTTGGCGAATGCGGTTGGGATATAGGGGCAGCTATTGCGCTTTCGGCTAGCGCTGGTCTATATACACTTGGTGTGTCATTACGCTATATTATCCTGTTTTCTATTTTTGGATTATTGATTATTTATAAAGTGCTAATGAAATTTTATCCGAGCAAACCCACTAATGAATCGCCATAAAAAGTCCGAAAGCAGTCCCTCCAAGCGAGTAAACATTCAATAGGCTAATATTGGCCTATTTTTTGTTATAAGATTGACATTAAGTTTATCTTTTGTTAAACTTTAGTTAACCTTATTAATTAATCTAAAAATATATGGAGAATTTGATTGCTCTAAAAGATTTGCGACTTAATATGGATAAATATGCCACTGCCGTTAAGGCCGGCCAGTCTTTTATTGTTCTTAAGCAAAGTAAGCCACTTTTTAAATTAACTCCAATTAATGAAGATAATGACTGGGAAGAAGTCATTAATTTTACCAAGATTAAAAAGGGTGGCGTCAATATAAATGAGCTTTTAGCTGCTTTATAATTCTATGGATAAAATTACTAAAGCACTACAAAATCTATCCTCTAAAGAGAGGCTATTAATTAAAAGTATTCTTTTAAAGATTGGGGATAATTCTTTATCTGGGTTTGATCTGAAGAAGTTAAAAAACTGTGATAATATTTTTCGGATCAGAAAAGGAAGCTTAAGGATTATCTTTAAGAAGCAGTCTGATGGTCAATACTTTATTTTGGCCATAGAAAGAAGGTCGGATACTACTTATAATAGTTATTAAATAATGTTTTAGATTTTGAAGTATTGACAAAATATTATCCTGTGTTATTATAGTAATACACTAATACAAATGATATGGAACCGTTTAAATTTGATAAGAAAACTAATAATTTGTTTGAAGCTATTTTGAGCTTGGAATCTGTTAAGGAGGCTGAGTGTTTTTTTCGTGATTTGTGCACTATCGAAGAAATCAGAGACATGGCTGATCGCTGGGAAATTGCTCAATTAGTTAATAGCAAGATGCCATACCGCGATATTGCCCTTAAGTTAAAAACTAGCACTACAACCGTTGGTCGTGTCGCTACTTGGCTAAATAATGGTATGGGCGGCTACAAATTAGCTATTAGCCGACTTCATCAACATTCAATCCCTTTCAGCAAAAAGAGGTTGGGTTAATTTGATTATCAAATTATACTTTCTAAATGCCCCTTCTTGCTGAGATAGGGGATTTTTTTATTATTAAAATTAAACATATGAATTTATTTGAAAAGTTAATGGAAAAAATAGAGCAATTAGACTTTAAGGGGCAAAATAATGAGTTTAGAGAAAAGATTAGAAGTGTGGTTTTAGAAGCCGTCTCTAATAATTTACCTCTTAATCTTATTTCTTTTACCTGTTCGACAATTAACCCGGCATACTTATTTAGTGATACCCCCTGGCTATATGTTCGGACCAATCCAGAAAACAATAATTTAAGTCCGG
>JBAYNC010000027.1:0-11898 GCA_041679025.1 Patescibacteria group bacterium | reverse complement strand
ATCTTTCTTTGATTAACAATTATTTGAAATACTATAATAACTCCAGATTACACCTTGGGTTGGGACTTAAAACCCCAGCTCAATTTATTAGTTAGTGTTTCCAAGGTGCTGGTCAGAAAACGTGGTTAGCCCCCATATTTATCGGGGTTTCTTAATAACCTGCATAACCCGGCCTCCGACATGATAGCAATCAGCGTCCTCAGCGTGAATATAAATCGGAGAATAATCTTTAGATGATTCAGAGAGTAAAATTATTTGTTTTCTTTTTTCATCAATATTAATTTTCTTGATATTAGCAACACCATCAATAATAGAAATAATATAATCACCGTTCTGAGGATTCTTATTTTCACTATCAACAATTACGAAATCACCCTGATCAATACTCTCACCATTAACATTGGCTCTATTCATAGAAAAGCCAGTGGCTCGAATAGCAAAAATATTATTTTTTTTCTTTAGCATCGCAGGCGAAACCTTTAGATAGCCTTCGATATTATCATCGGCAAACATATTAGCTTCTCCGCAATTAGCTGCCCCCAGAATAGGAACTGAAATTAATCCAACGGCTGATTTCTGGTTAGAGTCACCTTCCAGAGAATTAATAAAACCCTTCTTCTCTAATTGAGCTAAGTGATGCTTAATCTTCTGTGGTTGATTAAGGACGCCAACTAAATCCCCAATCTCCCGGAGAGATTTTCCCTTCAAACTTAGTTTTTTAGATAATTCCAAGAGCTTTTCTTGAATTTGATGCATATTTTTTGAATGATTATTTAGATAATTATATTATAAAGGATAGTCAAGAAATAGTCAAGTTTTTTCTTGAAGTTGTTGACACTCTTGACAAGCTTTTTTAGCCTTGCTATAGTATTAATATAAATTAAACATTTAAAAAAATAACTTAAAAATCGTATGACTAAACAACCAGAAATAATTGTGAGCCGTGTAATATTAACCGGTTCTAAACAAATGGGAATTAGTTTAAAAAGTAATACTAACAGTTTAATGACTCAAGCCAGTGACGGAAAATTCAGCCTAAAGATTCCCTACTTCCAAAGATTATTCTTTGGAAAAAAGAAAATTCGTTATATTCTACCTAAGGGCGGAGTACCAATCATTGCCGGACCAGACGTGATAAACAGGATCACAGCCATGGCCAGGATGAAAAAGTCCTACACCCTTAGTATGTAAATAATTAGTCAATCAAAAATACTCCTAGGCCAGGAGTATTTTTTTATTAATCGCCCCTTGACACAAACAATAAATTATTATATAGTCAAATATCAATATAGATCATTCAAAAATAAAAAAATTATCTAACCCAAAACCCATAAACCATGAAAAGAATATTATCATTAGTCATATTAATGACATTCTGTTTATCAAATTCAACCTTTGCTCAAGAAGTAACCATAGTAACCACGGACCGAGAGATATATGCTCCATTTTCCAAATGCGTAGATGTCTATTTCATGGAACAACAGGAGATGGTCCATCTGCTGAATAAGTTTATCGGCCGTCTGCCGGACGAGATAAACATAAACATCAAAAATGACACGTCGCTCCGAAACCCAATTCACTACGAAAGAATTTGGTACTTGCCGGAGAATGAGTGTTGGAGCTACAGCATTACAACCAGCGACAGCGCCCAATTTGACAAAGACATTATAGGCATTTTTATCTACAATGATGGCCACGAAGAAACTAGACTAGCATTATCAAATGAAGGAAGGGTAATCTTTCTGGACGAAAAAAGGCAGACAATAATGCCCAACATATGCACCAAACCCTTCTCACCCCGCCGCTGGCTCCATATCGGAATGGGGATAAAAAAACTAAACAAATTAAAAAAAACTTTTCCGGAATATTATTTTATTTAAACCGGAAACAAAAAAAAGAAAAATAAAAGAGGCTTAAACCAAAGCCTCTTTTTTATTATCCCTATACTCTATTTCAAATAATCATTCAAAATCCCAATCGCCGCCTTAAACGCCTTCCCGCGATGATTCACACTAATTAGATCCTGATGATCCATTTCAGCATTAGTTTTAAGAAAACCAAAATCCTTAGCCATAATAATTGGCGCATAACCAAAGCTCTTGTCACCTCGAGGCTCAAGGGCAATTTTGGCCTCCCAACTTCCGGTTACTGTTTCCACAAATTTAGTCGCTGGGTCATAAATAGCCACCGTGCAATGATAATGACAATCACGCCCGGAAAAAGGAATATCTTTCATCTCGGCTAAAACTTTTTTGATATTAGCTGCATCATTTTTTTCCTCGGCATAACGAGCAGAATAGACTCCTGGCAAACCACCGAGGGCATCAATACATAAACCACTATCATCACCAAGGGTAATCATCTGCAAAGCATCACCAACCACAATTGCCTTGATCAAAGCATTGCCCTCGAAAGTTTTAGCGTTTTCATTAATTAATAAATCCGGAAAATCAGCTCTAAATTCAAATAAAAAACGTAGGACAAAATCAGTCCCTTGAAAGATCTCTTGAATCTCCTGGGCTTTACCGCGATTTTCAGTAGCGATTAAAATTTCTTTTTTATTCTGACTCATAATAATTAAATTGGTTAGCACCTATTTCTATGTTATAATAAAAATACTAGATAAAAATATAAAACTATGCAAGTCCCCACTCGTCGTGCCGACAAATTACCCAGAACCAAATCCGATCCGCATATTACCGCGGAAAAATTTAGAGAACTCCAAAAAAAATTGGAAAGAATGATAAAGATTAACCGCCCCAGAGAAAGTGAAGAAGTTAAAAGACTAGCTCTAATGGGTGATTTTTCCGAAAATGCCGGCTATCAATTAGCCAAAAGCCGATTACGGAGCCTTAATTACCGAATTCTAGAAATTGAAGACTTACTAAAAAGAGCTGAGATTATTGCCCCCCAAGAAAACAAAAATATTGTTCAATTGGGAAACTCGGTAACTGTGGAAGTTAACGGAAAAACAAAAGATTATCGAATTCTAGGATCCAACGAAACTAACCCCACCACCGGAATCATCTCTCACAATTCTCCTTTGGGGTCAGCCTTAATCGGAAAAAAAATCGGCGAAGTAATTGATATTCAATTAGCCGACAAAATAGTGAAGTACAAAATAATCGGAATTAAATAATTGTCAGCAATTTTTCCAAACCAGTTGAAACACGTTTTAAATCAGACAATAATGGATTCTTTTTCCAAAGACTAGTGATAATATTGATAGCTTTGAGCTGATGGTTAATAACCTTTTCTTTAGAAACACTAAAGCGAGAGAAGACTTCTTCTCCGTAACGCAGATAATCATCTAGAGTTTCTGACATATTACTAATAATATCAGCCGACTTGATTAGTAAAGAATCGTGCGTATAGCCCTTGATATCCTCCAGGGCTTTTTGTTTTCTTGTCTCCCAAGGCAAATCCTTATCAACCTCCGTGACACTTAAAACTAATTCAGCCACCTTGTCTCCAAATCTTTCAGTTAGCATAGCGGTCGTTACTTTCTTTTCCGAAACACTATCCTCAATGGTATCATGCAAAATTCCGGCTACAATTACCTCCTCATCCGATCCAGCCAAAGATAGAATAATACCTACGGTCAAAGGATGGATAATGTAAGCAATATTTTTGCCTTTTCTAAGTTGTTTTTGATAGAGATCGTGGGTCTTAGCAGCAAACTTAATAGCTTTCTCTATTTTAGTAGTATAAATCATATTATTTAGTCTGACGCTTTAAAGTTGCCAAATAAAGTTTTTCCACCTTTTCTCTAGCCCAAGGAGTTTGACGTAAAAATTTGAGACTGGAATTAATACTGGGGTCACTCGCAAAACAATTAATTTTTATTTTTTGAGCCAGTGTCGGCCAACCATACCACAATTCTAAATCAGTAATGATTTTTTTTAGTGTTATCCCCTGAAGCGGATTATTAGATTTATTTTCAATCATCTTAATTAAAGTTAAAAATATATTGAATAACTAACCCCGATATGACACTAATACCAAAGAGTAATCCAATAATCTTGAAAACTTGTCTTTTGTCCTTTTCTTCCCTAAACAAAACTAAAATTCCCAATCCCCCGCTAGCACATAAACCAGCAACTACCGAGCCGTAAGTAATGGCGCCTTTTAGATATAGGGTTGTAATGCCCACAGAAGCAGCACAATTAGGAATTAAGCCAAATAAAGCCACCAAAAATGGTTGCCAGAAACTATTATTTAAAAAAATGCGAGTCAAGGCTTCAGTCCCCAAATTAAAGAAGGCCAAGTTAATCAAAAATGAAATTAACAAAATAAAAACAAATATTTTTGCCGTATGAATTAAAGGATGAAAAAATATTTCTTCAATATTAAATTTCTTAGCCGAACAACTAGTATTATGACCGCAACAAGCAGTCTCATTTAAAATAGCCTGATGATCGTGGCTTGCTTCATCTTGACCCTGGTTATAGGCTTCAATATGAGCTAAAGTTTTTTGATTATTTTTTCTAAAGATGAAGTCTAAAGAATAACCAAAAATAATAGCAATAATAATTTTAGTTAAAATTAGAGGCCAAATTAAATTAGCCTTATCAGGCTGAGATAAAATAACTGGAATAGCCTCATCAGAAGTGGCCAGATAAACAGCGATCAGAGTTCCAATAGTAGCTAGTCTTTGAGTATATAAAGCAGTAGCTACCACCGAAAAACCACATTGCGGTAAGCTGCCAGCTAAAGCACCAACGACCGGTCCAGCTGCACCTGATTTTTGCACTTTATTTCTGATCTGATCACCAAACTTATATTCAATAAGTTCAATCCCAATATACACCAGAAGTAAAAAAGGGATCATCTTTAAACTGTCGAGAAGTGCGTCGATAAAAATTTCTAACATATAAATCCTAACTTAAAATATAATACTCTAATTATAACAAAATACCCTGCTTTTTATAAGTCTTGGGACGAATATCCTCCTTGGCCTGCTTAGAAAGAAATAATAACTCTTTGTCATAGGAGAAAACCTGAGGATCAAGCTTATAAGCCATATCATTAATCCCTAACAAATATAAACCCTCTAGGCTAGTCAAACGAGACAGGGCCACATAACCCATACCATAACCAAAAGAGCGACTTAAATCAATCTCAGCCATCTCCAGGGTCATTCCTTGACTCTTGTGTACGGTAATAGCCCAAGCTAAACGGAGTGGGATCTGAGTAATTTTAGCTAAAGCTCGATGCTCATCATCAATTGTCCAACTATCGGGCGTAACCACAATTTCGGCACCGGAATTAAGGCGAACAATGGGAAAATTATTTTCCTCAAAATCAATCACTGTTCCCATGCTACCATTAACATAAACAACCTTTTCATCTTTAAACTTATTTTTAACAAACATCACCAAGGCCCCCTTTTTTAAAACTAAATCCGCCGGGGCCAAACAATTTTTTTTCAACGATTCAACCAATTTCTTCTCCCCTTCGCCAGTCATGTAATAATTATATTTTGGGGCTATAATTTTTTGAAGCTCAGCATCATTAATTGAGTCAACGTCAATGTTGTGAGTAAATAGTCGGACTGGCTTTAAACCGCTTGGTGGTCGAGATTTAAGTCTTCCGGTAAGTAATTTAATAATTTCAGAACTAATATCATTCTTGCGCAAACTCTGTAAAATTTGGATCATCTTCTGATCATTTTGACGATGTTGCTCGTCTAAATAACAAATACGAAGATCCATTTCCGACCAAACGTTTGCTTTGTAAACAAACTCGGCCTCTCCCCCGCCCGGAGAAATTGGCGGTAATTGAAAAAAATCACCCGACATTACAATCTGGATTCCACCAAACGGCAAGAAGTTTTTTTTGAAAGCCTGACAAACCCGATCGATTATATCTAAACGATGAGCATGGAGCATCGAAATTTCATCAATCACCAAAACTTCAGTCTTGGCAAATTGTTTTTTTAAATAAGCCTTCTTGGTTAGAGATTGGATATCGCGTGGACTTAATTGATCTTTAATCCCAATCCCAGCCCAAGAATGGATAGTGCGACCACCAATATGAGTGGCGGCAATGCCAGTGGAGGCGGTGATCGCTACTCCGATTTTTTTCTTCTTTAAATAAGCAATATATTTATTCAACAAAAAAGTCTTTCCGCTTCCGGCCGGACCGGTTAAGAGAACATTGTGACCCGCTTCTAAGATAGCTAAGGCGTCTTTTTGTTTCATAGCGCTAACAGTATAATACAATATTTGCAAAATATCTATTAATAAGGTTAAATTGATAATAACAACTATGTCGATACTTCTTCAAGTCAATAACTTAAGTAAAAGCTATAGCAGTCAGAAAGTCTTTTCTGGTCTGACTTTTACCGTTTCATCCAAACAAAAAATTGGCGTTATCGGTCGCAATGGGGCCGGCAAATCAACTCTATTTAAAATTCTAACCAATGAAGAAGTAGCCGATGAGGGTCAAATTATGATTGGAAGCGAAGCCCGAATCGGATATTTAAGACAGGAAGAAAATTTCTTGCCCGAAGAAAGCGCTTTAGACTATTTGAGAAAGACTAGCGGTAAAGAAGATTGGACTATCAAGAAATTAGCAGCTAAGTTTCAATTAAACGAGGATAAGTTAAATGACCCAGCCAATAATCTTTCTGGCGGTTGGCGGATGCGACTAAAATTAACCAGCATGTTGCTAGATGACCCCAATCTCTTCCTCTTAGACGAACCAACTAATTATCTCGACTTAAACACCTTATTGCTCTTAGAAAATTATCTAAAATCATACAATGGTAGTTTTTTAATCATCTCACATGACCGCGAATTCCTGAAAAGAACTTGCCATGAAACTTTAGATATCTCCGCTAGTAGTTGCTATCATTATTCTGGTAATATTGAAGCGTATTTAGCTTTCAAAGAACAAAAACTAATGACACTCATCAAAGCCAATGACAGTCTCGACCGACAACAAAGACATATGCAAGAATTTGTCGATCGCTTTCGCTTTAAGGCCTCCAAGGCTAAGCAAGCTCAGGCTCTAATCAGAAAAATTGGAAAAATGGAAAACAAAAGAATTACCATTGAACACCGAGCTGGGATTACCAGAATTAATATTCCACCCACAATCAAAAGACAAAATATAGCCCTAAGAACCAACAACCTGATAATTGGCTATAATCAAAAACCATTAGTTTCTGAAATTGATTTTGATTGTCGCGCTGGCGAAAAAATTGCCATTTTAGGTTTAAACGGCCAAGGAAAAACTACTTTTATTAAAACCTTAGCTGGATTCTTGCCAACTGTTTCCGGCTCTTTCCGCTTCTCTTCAGACAGTAAAATAGCCTATCACGGTCAAGAAGTAATTAATGCTTTAAATATCAAAGAACAAGTTGGAACATACTTAAGGAGACTGGCCTCAGCCGACATCAAAACCGAAGCAGTTCTAAAAATGGCCGGCGATTTTCTTTTCCGCAGTGAGGAACTTAAAAAGCCAATCGGAGTTTTATCCGGTGGTGAAAAGTCTCGCCTACTACTAGCCGGACTCTTGATGTCTAAACCAGATATCTTTATTCTAGACGAACCAACTTGTCATTTGGACTTTGAAACCACTGAAGCTCTAGGATCAGCGCTCCAAAGATTCAACGGCACTGTTTTATTCGCCAGTCACGACAGAACCTTCACTAATTTGCTGGCTACTGGATTGGTAGAGATAAAGAAAGGCCGAGCCAAACGTCGGACTGAAAGTTATGAAGAATATGTGGATGAATTGGAAAAACAATTAGCCAAGGATATTGAAGAGCATAATGATATTAATAATAAAAATATTGAAGCTCGAGAAAGATACTTGGAGAATAAAGCTAATCAAAAAAAGAGTAAGAATATTGAAAAAGATTTAGAGAAATTAAAAAATCGCGAAAAACAATTAACTGACTATTTCTATAAGAACCCTAGTAGTTATGAGCTAGAAAAAATCAAAGAACTGGAGGAAGTTAAAAAGACTATAAAGATTAAAGAAGATGAATGGCTAGAATTGAATACTAAATAAAAAGACCCTAAAAAATAGGGCCTTTTTATTTAACATCAATACTATTTATTAGTATTAATACCAAATAGAGTATAAAGGGCGCAGAAGCCAGTGCCGGCCGTAATAGCTAAGATAGCAGCTAAAACATAAACGATTGCCTGCCAAACCCCAGTCATAATTGTATAGGCTGCAAAGGCCAGAATTAATGCCAGAACAATACGCGCGAAACGATCAAAGAGTCCTTCATTTTTTTTCATACTAATATAAGTTAATTTTATTTTAAATATTAAAAAATAATGATAACCCTAAAACCATATGAATAATTCCTACTATTATAGCCGAGGCCGCTAACGCCGGATGCCACTTAAAAGAAACTCCTTTAGTTCCCTTAAAAATTAAATGACCAATAACAGCCGCTAACAGGAACAGAATTAGAGACAGAAGCCCTAAATACAAAAATAGCGGTTGACCTAAAACTGGAATTAAAGCGATAGATTTAATCATATTATTGATATTTATAATTAATTAGTCGAAGGATTATCAGACCACATGTTTTTAGACAATTTTTTTAGTTCTTTGGCCATAACAAAAGTATTATTGGCAATATCATGAGCCTCGTTGACATACGGTTGTGAGGTCAACTTGGCCTTGTCGTCAGATGTTAAATCTAAAATAGAATTAACAGCATACATAACACTCCAGGCTGGAAAAACAAAGCCATAACTATTTAGAGTCATAAACAAAGAAGAAATTGCGAGACTTGCTCCAGCTTCATGACCCGTGACTATAATCCCAGCGGTTTTACCAACAAAACGACGCAAGAAACCACTACCAAAAACTTTTCGATCCGCAAAATTATTTATAAACTGAGCATGCTTAATATTTAATTCTTTATTTTTAGTCGCCTTAGGATCGGCCGGCGACAAACTTCCATCAAGACTAATACAACGATCAATAAACAAAGACAAAAGAGACGAAATTTTAAAATTATTAACTGGAGTAGCCCAAATAACAATATCAGCCGCTAATAACTTATCATATAGCACATTGCTCATATCATCACCCAAAGGAGTACCCTTAGGATAACAGGAACATGGAAAATGGCATTGAGTATTAGAAGTAGAATAACAAGCCTTACAAGGCTTAATATTATATTTCCTTAAAGCCACCAACTCCGTTTTAGCACCAAGACGATTGAGCTCTCCTAAACATTCTTTTAATAAAAATTCAGAGTTACTACTTTCAGCTGCCATATCAAATTCATCTCGAGCCGATCCAGATATTCCCAGAGCCACCACACCCTTTTTGACTTTTAACAAACTCTTAGCTTCCGAGATTGTTTGTTTTCTAATCGCCTGAAAACGAGCCATGGTTTTTTTGTCCACGTCCAAAACATCAATTGAATTTTTCTCAATATTTTTAATCATAATTATTTATTTAGGACGACAATAATAACCAGAGTCTAAATTATATTTCTGATAAACCGCGCAAGGCCCACAAACGCAACCATTCATTTCATAAACACAAGTTCCCGGCCCCACCTCCTCGGAACAGAATAATAATTCTCGCTTTTCTCGAGCGCAATCATTGTAACTAGGACAATTAGCGCAAGAACAAGCGATTAAATTCTCTGGCGAATTTTTAACTTTTCCTTTTTTCATATAATTTAATTATAGTAATTTTTTGGCTTTTTGTAAACAAAAAAGTACTTGACATGTCAATCATATTGCGATATAGTTGCTATAGCAATTAAAAATTAAATTAAATTATATGAAAAAAACTATTCCTTTTTTATTCTCTCTAGTCAAAACCAATACCATTCTATCTCGTCGTTTAAGTGTCCACGGTCTAGCCTTCACCGATTTTATGATTCTCTCTTATCTAGATGAAGCGCCCGAACAAAAACTACGCCGAGTCGACTTAGCAGAAAAGCTAGGACTAACTGCTTCAGGTATTACACGGATGCTACTCCCACTAGAAAAGCTAGGCATCATTGAGCGTAACCTTGATGACAATGATGCTCGGGCTCGCTATGCCACAATAACTAAAGCCGGAAAAAATCTTCTAGAGGATGCTAAGGGTAGCATTGAGATGAAGTTAGAAGATATTATTCCGGAAGATGAGAAAGATAAATTAATTGAATTCACTAAACTCCTAGAAAAAATTAACTCTTAAAAATCAACCAACAAAAAAACATCAATCATAGCGATTGATATTTTTTTAAAGACAATTATTTTTCAAACTTAGTTTGACACTCAATAGCCAGATTGATACATTCTTCCGGATCATAGCCCAAATCATCACAAAAACGGATAGAAGAAAAGATTAAATTACCCAATTCCTTCTTTAATTGTTCTTCGGTATGAAGCTCTATGTCTTTCTTAGCATTTCGTTCAAAACGACAAAGATCACCGAAGATTTTTCCCAGTCTGACAATAATCTGAGATAATGACAATTTTTCATTATGCCAAATTTCACGAGAACGAATTAATAACTTATTAATCTCCATAAAAATTTTAATTTAAATTCTTCAGCATATCTTCAGTCATGGCCTCTAAATCATAATGATGGCTCCAGCCCCAATCAGCACGCGCCGCACTATCATCAATAGAGCGAGGCCAAGAATCAGCTATCTTTTGTCTCTCATCAGGACTATAAGTACAAACAAACTCAGGAATCTTTTTGGTGATTGATTCAGCTAATTCACTAGCCGAAAAACTCATCGCTGTTAGATTATAACTGGTTCTGACCTTGATATTCTCACTTGGCGCTTCCATTAATTCAATAGTGGCCCGAACAGCATCCGGCATATACATCATTGGCAAGACTGTCTCAGCACTCACAAAGCAATTATAAGCCTTCTGCTTTAATGCTTCGAAATAGATAGCAACGGCGTAATCAGTAGTTCCACCACCAGGCTGAGTTTTGTAACTAATAAGCCCAGGATAGCGCAAACTACGAACGTCTAATCCATATTTTTTAAAATAATATTGGCATAAAAGTTCTCCGGCCACTTTAGTCACACCATAAATAGTCGTCGGCTCCAGAATTGTATGTTGTGGGGTGGCATTAAGAGGAGTTGTTGGTCCAAAAGCGGCAATAGAGCTAGGCCAGAAGACTTGTTTAACTCCGCAATCACGACTAATGTCTAAAATATTTTTCAAACCACCCAGATTTATATCCCAAGCCAAATCAGGATTCTTTTCTCCAGTGGCTGATAATAGACCAGCTAAATGAAAAATAGTATCTGGTTGATATTTCTTTACCAGTTCCGTCAAAGACTCTTTGTCAGTAGCATCAGCGGTCTCAAAAGGACCATTCAACAGCTCTCCAGCCGCCGGCTTAGAATGCCCAACAGCAATAACTTCAGAAACGCCATATTTTTTTCTTAACTCTAAAACTAATTCCGAACCGATTTGACCGGTAGCTCCGGTAACAATAATTTTCTTCATAGCCATTATTTAATTATTTAGATTTACTTGTCAAAAACGAGTACCAAGGCTTTTTTTCCTTTAAGATTTTACCATCTTGGGCATTGGCAGTGATGGTTCTGGCTAGATTAACTTTAAAAAGACCAAATAATCGACGTGGCTCATCAACCCTCATCTCATAAACAGCCTGACCATTTTCTGTGTGCAAAGATACTGTTGTCGGAATAACATTTAGATTGCTAGCGATACTACTGGCCGATAATTTTACCTCGGAACCTCCTACTTGCATTCCGCTTTCTGAAATAGAGATATTATCTTGAACATCAACTTTAATATCTTGATCGTTAATTATCACCTGGTCCTGAGCTGGCTCAATACTAATTGGTGAAACGCCAACGTCAGTAAAAATCTTTTTATCAATAGTCGGGAAAACAGTATTATCAGCTTTTACCAGACCAGGCTCTAT